>DASQXC010000076.1:0-4948 GCA_035639935.1 Terriglobales bacterium | reverse complement strand
GCTTGGGTATGATTGGTGTGGCCGGAGGGACTCTCATTCTGAGCTCGGCAGTATTCCTGACGACACGCTCAGATTGATGAAGCCGAATCGCATTATCACGAAGGGTCATCACTGCTTGCGCTCCCCGTCTGCTAGGAATTCCCATGTGGCCTTCCACTATCACGTCGACTCATTCACGGGAGAACTCTTCGCGGGTAATCCGGCAGGTGTGTGCATCGTTCCCGCTTTTCTGCCGGACAGCACGATGCAGAAGATTGCCGCCGAGAACCGACACTCTGAGACCTCTTTTGTGGTGGCGCGGGCGGATGGCGATTTTGACTTGCGCTGGTTCACACCTGAAGTCGAAGACGACTTGTGCGGCCACGCGACCTTGGCTTCGGCATATGTGCTCGCGCTTCGCGGACACGCCCGCTGGCCGGTTCGCTTTCACACCTGCAGCGGCGTGTTGGCTGTGGCACGAAGCGATGGCCGGTTCGAAATGGACTTCCCCGCTTGGCCGCCACAACCGTGTGACCCGCCACCCGAACTCTTGCCAGCTCTGGGTGTCAGCACCGCGCGCGTAATGAAGTCCTCACGGGATTACCTGGTAATTGTTGATGCGGCCGAACAGGTGCGAGCGCTCTCGCCCGATATTCGCGCTCTTGCGAGACTCGATATTGGGATTGGGGGAACGATCGTGAGTGCTTCCGGGGAGCATGGAGTGGACTACGTGTGCCGGTTCTTTCCTCCTTCAGTAGGCATTGATGAGGATCCAGCTACGGGATCGATCCATTGCACGCTCGTGCCCTACTGGGCCAGCCGACTGGGTAAGCGGAGCTTGCGGGCACAGCAATTGAGTGCGCGGGGCGGAGACTTTCGCTGTGAGCTTGCTGGTGATCGGGTGAAGATCGCCGGCGAGGCGCGGTTGTATTTGCAAGGCACACTCGAACTGTAGGCCATGACCGCCCGACGGTTTACTGTCCGCAAGGAGTCGACATGCGTGTCGCTCTCATCCAGGTCCCCTACATGATTGGCGATGATCGCCACTCCGCGAGCCAGGGACCGCAGCGCTACTTGCAGGCCGGCGCCGGGGAGCTGTTCACAGTCAAAGGCATAGCTACTTCGGTCGAACTCGTTGAGCGAGGCGCTCCATTCCGCGACAGCACCAGTGCTTCACTCGCGGTTAACAAGAATTTAAGCGCGACTGTCCAGCGAGTAACTAACGGGGGAGCATTCCCGGTGGTGCTAGCGGGATCCTGCGACGCAAGCCTTGGAATACTGGCAGGATTTGACCACTCACGCTGCGGGGTCATTTGGGTGGACGCGCACGGTGACTTCAATACGCCGGAGTCGACCGTAAGCGGCTTTTTTGCCGGTATGTCCCTCGCCGCAGTTACCGGCCATTGTTATCGCAACTACTGGGGCCAGATGGGTAACAATACCCCGGTCAGTGAAGCCCAGACGCTCCTACTTGGCGCACGCGACCTGGATGCTGCGGAGCGTCGGCGTTTGGAGAGCTCCGCAATCCGGATGGTCAGGTGGGAAGAAGGACGGTCTCAAGCAGACGTCAACGCCACGCTTGAAGCGCTGGCCAATCGTGTGCAGGAGGCATATCTCCACATTGATATGGACGCCATGGACCCAGAAATCGCGCCGGGCATTGTCGACCACCCCGTGCCAGGCGGCCTTTCTCTACCGCAGGTGGAAGAAATCATTCGCGCCGTGTGCAGCCGTTTCCGAGTAAGGGCGGCCTGCTTAGCGACTTATACTCCCGAGCGCGACATTGGCGATAAAACGCTGCAGGTCGGCTTACGCATCCTGGAAACCCTGGCCGAGTGTTTCCAGCAGCGGGGATCGCTGAACTGGATCGAGGGCCCGTTATGAAACGATCGGTACTCACGATTGCTGGTGCTGTTGATGCAAGGGGGGCGCAGATCGGGTTGCAGCGAATCTCAAAGGCACGGGTGCGACGCAGCCTCGTTCCCTTTTACGGAACGGCACCCGGCCAGTAAGAGGCTTGTAGCGATTCTGGTAAGTACTGTCTCACCTGTATCCGGAAGCTTGCAGCTCGAAAAGTTCGGTGTATTGACCTTTCAGCGCAAGCAACTGTTCGTGAGTGCCCTCTTCGAGAACCTCTCCGTCATGAAGCACTAGAATCCGGTCCGCCATACGAACGGTTGAGAATCGGTGCGAGATCAATACCGCTATTTTGCCTCGGGTTAGGTCAGCGAAGCGCTCGAAAACGCGGTGTTCCGCACGAGCATCAAGCGTGGATGTTGGCTCGTCAAGAATCAGCAGTTGCGCGTCACGCATATAGGCGCGGCCCAAAGCGACTTTCTGCCACTCGCCGCCCGATAAGTCCACTCCTCCTGCAAAACGGCGGCCGACCATTTGCTCAAGACCCTTCTCCAGGCGCGCGGCAACATCGGACGCGAGACTTAGGCGTGCGGCGTTCTCTATGCGCTGGCGGTCATCGAGAAGCTCTACGCGGCCCAAACCGATGTTCTCCCACAGCAGCATGTGATAACGCATGTAATCTTGAAAGATCACGCCCACTTCAGCGCGCCACTGCTCGAGGTCGTACTCTCGCAGGTCGATGCTATCAAGCAGGATTTGCCCCTCCGTCGGGTCGTACAAACGCGCGATCAGCTTAGTGATTGTGGTTTTGCCCGCACCGTTCTCTCCAATAAGAGCAATCCGCTGGCCGGGACGCATTGCGAAACTCACGTTGTGTAGCGCGTCGCGTTCGGCGCCAGGATATCGGAAGCTGACATTGCGGAATTCGAGCCCCTTTCGTATGGGCCGCGGTGCCGGCAGGGCAGAAGTTTTGGATCTGATTTGCGGCTCCATGCGGAAAAATGCGAACAGGTCTTCCAGATACATAGCCTGCTCACTGACACTAGAGACACGCATCAAGACGCCTTCTATCAGTCCTCGACTCTTCGCGAAGCTACCGGCCAAGAACGTCAGATCACCCACCGTCAAGCTGCCATGCAGAGTGCGGTAGAGGATCACCACATAAGCGCCGTAGTAGCCGAGCGTGCCTACCAAGGCGAGCATTGAGCCAACGGCAGCCCGTCGAATTGCTAGCGCACGATTTTCGTCGTAGAAGGTATCGGCGAGCCGTCGGTAACGGTTCACCAGGTAGTCGCCGAGACCGAAAATCTTGACCTCTTTGGCGCTCTCCTGTGTGGCTCCCAGCCAGCGCAAATAGTCGAGCTCCCTTCGCTGCGGAGTCCAACGGTAGAGCAACGAATAGCTGAGCGACGCGAAATGGGTTTCGCCAAGAAACGCGGGAAGCACGGCACAAACCAGCATCAATAGCAGCCAAGGGGAGAACACCAGGAGAGCCGAGGTTAATGTGGCCAATGTGACCAGATCCTGTGCTGTTCCCATCACCTCGGCCATGAGCTGCATGCGAGCCATGGTCTGGCGGCGAGCACGCTCCAGCTTGTCGTAAAACTCCGGTTCCTCGAAGTGAGCAAGGTCGAGGGTTGAGGCGTGCCGCATGAGGTCAACACTCACGCGGTTCGTGAACCGGTCGCCCAGCAGGCTGTCCCCCAACGCCACCGCTCGCCCGAGCAGGTCAGACAGCACCGCCAGCGCCAATTCCAACGCCACGAGCTTCCAGATGTACCCAGCCTCGATCTGACCGCCACGTACGCTGCGGACGACCGCATCAATAATGAGCTTCCCGATGTAAAGAGTTGCCACCGGCAAAACGGCTCGCAGCAAACGGCAGACGATGGAGATCAGCGACAACGAGGGGCTTGTCTGCCACACCATCTTCAGCAGCGGTTTGACGTTTTCAAGCGCTCTTAACCGTTCGCGCCAGGTGCGCGCGGGAGGTTGCTCGGAGCCGTGCGGAATCACCGGCCTATTATTGGTCGCCATCGAGGTGTTGCGGTTCACTTTTACGATGGATGTTCGTGGTCGGTTTAAGATTCACGACGCAATGTGCGACAACGCCTCGCGCCGCGCCCAAGCTTGCAGCCGAGTCGGGAACCCTCACGGCCCAGAAACGGGGTTGTGGGAAGTAACAGAACAGGTTCCGGACGGATGGTCGGTCAACTGGAGACTGGAGTCCCCGAACAACACTTCAGTGTTGGCCGTCAGCCGCACACTCCCCAGCCGCTCCATCTCCGGCGCATCATCGGGGGCCACAAGGTCGGGAGGCTGTTCGTCACAACTTTACGCGAGTCTTCGCTGCCAGCTTCAACGATTTTGCCCCCTTTTTCGCTGCCGATCTCAAATCGGCAAAGTGCCGGGGTAGGCGAGCCTACGAGGATCCCTCGCAACAATGAGCTCGCAGGCGCGCAGCGCCGCCTCCTCGAAATCCGGCGCATTAGCGGGGAGGACTTGCCAGCTCCAGCTCGATAGCCATATTCACCTTAGAGCCTGTAACAAAACCCTTTCGCAGGTTCGCACCGGTCTAAAGTCCGGCAGCCCGTTTTTCGGCCAAGTGCACGAAGTTGGTCTATACGAAATCGGGTAATGTCGCACACAGCCGCCATCAGCGTCGGCCACACGGGCGAAGTGCTCAACCTACAATCGCGAGCGACGCACCCACTCAACGCAGCGCCGCCTTCAATCGCGAGAATCGCGAGCCACCGAAAAAGTGTATTAGCCTCCTCCACCGACAACCGCATTTTCCCGTCCAACCACCACATCACTAGTCCGAATAGACCGCCTGCGATGAACTGTACGAACGCCTCCGTTGGGACGGAACTGGCGGCGTTCCACACTCACACGAGCTGTCATTCATATCGTAAGGCTTCAACGGGGCTCAACTGGGAGGCTTTTCTCGAGGGATAATAGCCGAAGAAAATTCCAATTCCTGCAGCAAACAACCCGGCGAACAAGAGGAGTTGTGGGGTCAGCCTGATTTCCCAGTGAAGGGTGCTTTCGAACAGCGCTGCCGCTGCAATGCCGGCCACTACGCCTGTGATACCCCCTAACAAACTGATCG
>DASQXC010000075.1:0-3747 GCA_035639935.1 Terriglobales bacterium | reverse complement strand
CGTCGGTGGCGGAGAAGTAATTCAGGTCGGAGAAATAGCCGACCGTCGGCCGATGATACGGGAACGTTGTGAAAGATTCTCCCAGGAACTGCTCCACCAGGCGGCCAATGGGCTGGCTGTCGGTGCGCATGCGGCGCTCTTCCATCACCACGTCGCGTTCTTTATAGAACTCGCGCATCACCGGATGCAGGAAGCGCTCCGACTCGAGATACGCCCAGAGCTGCAGCCGGTTGGCAGGCAGCGAGTAGTGATACGCGGTCTCATCCCAGTTGGTGAAGGCGTTGACGCCCCGCCCGCCGTTGCTTTCCAGGATCTCGTCAAACTCGTTCTTGACCACGTAGTGCTGGGCCTCGGCGATCGCGTTCTTCCACGCTTGCTCGAGTTGTTTGACCTTGTTCTCGTCGCGGCCGACGGTCTTGTACTTCTCCGAGCGATAGGCGGCATAGGTTTGCTCGACCTTCTCCAGAGCAGCTTTTTCGGCCGGCCAGTTGGTGGTCCCAATCCCGGTGGTGCCTTTGAAAGCCATGTGCTCGAACATATGAGCCAGGCCGGTTTCCCCCTGGGGGTCCTGAGCGGAGCCCGCGTCCACGATGGTGTAGAAGGAGAACACCGGAGCTTCCGGACGCTGCATCACGAGCAGAGTCAACCCATTGTCCAGCTTCTTGACCGTGATCCGCTTTTCGAAGGATGCCAGGTCAAGCTCCTGCGCCAGCGATGGGATCACAAGCCAGATGAGCAGCAGGGGAGGAAGGAATCTGCGCGGGGGATATTTCACGGAGTCCTCCGGAGAACGATCCGATAGAGTCAAATCTGAAACCTACTGGTTTGCCGGCGCGTGTGTCAAATCGTGACCGGCGTAGAAATGAAAAACGCGGAGGGCGCAGGGGATTAAAGAACGAAGGACCTCTGTCTCTCTGCGTCCTGTGCGTTCCATTTTGTCAATTGGCGCTCAGACGTCAAAGACCCGGTATGCACGCGGCGGATTCTGCTGTTGCAGGAGCGTAAGGGCGACGTTGTGCACGGGAACGCCGGCGGTGGTCTTGCCGTCGAGCGCGCCGTGATGGGCATGCCCGTGCAAGACCAGGTTGGCGCCGTGGCGGTCCACAACTTCCGCCATGCGCGAGCTGCCCAGATAAGGATAGATTTCCGCGGGTTCACCCTGCACGGTGTCCGGCACCGGAGCATAGTGCATGACGACTACAGTCCTGGGAGTGCGCAGAAGCGAGAGCGCCCGCTCCAATTTCATGGTCTCGTTAACCGCCGCCTGTACGAAAGCTTTCACTTCCGGCTCGCCGAAAGCGGTCAGCACGCCGCGCCCGAATCCGCCGAGAAATCCCTTGGTGCCTGCGAACCCCACGCCGTCGCGCTCATAGCTGGTGCCGTCCAGCACTTTGATGCCTTCCGCGGTCATCATGCGGATCAGTTCGTCCTGCTGCCCGCTTTCATAGTCATGATTTCCCAATACGGCTACGGTTGGGATACGCAAGCGAACCAGCGCATTCAGCAGCGATTCCATCTCAGGTGGGCGCCCATAATTGGTTAGATCGCCGGCCAGCACCAGCAGGTCGGCTTCATCACGCACGCGCGACATCACCTCGCGGATGCGGTCATAGCTCTGGGGCGAAAAGTGCAAGTCGGCCGTGGCGGCGACCCTCATTTCACAGATCAAGCGGCCTTGTCCGGCGGCAGTATGCGATTGGTGTTGCGTTGGCGGCATTCCCAGAGCATGTCGCAGAGCCCCCATTCTTTTACATCGATGGCGAACATGTTCTCGTCGATCAAGCTGCCGCGGAATCGTGCTCGCGGGTCGGGGTGGTCCAACTCGTGCCGGAAACGTCCGAGGAGTTCGTCCCAGATCCCGCGCGGAACAAGCTGCGCGCAATCGGGATACACGTAATGGAACAGGACCAGCGCCCAGAACAACACCTCCCAATGCTCGCCCGCGAGTTCAAGCAGGCGGTCCCAATCCAGGCGTGGCCCGGCACGATAGAAAATATGAGCGATGTCAGCCCCATCAAAGCGCTCGCGCCGGGTGACAAAGAGCTTGGAGGCGATGAGTTCTTCGGCGGCCAGCACTGGGGCGGTCACTCCGACGATCTCAGCGGGGACGGCACGCTCGATCCAGCTCGCGTCTACGACCACGGCGCCATTGCTCATGCCGGTGATCAGGTCCACGTAGTAGCCGTTGCGCCGCGCCTTGGCCAGCCACACCGGGTCTGGTATTTCCAGCTCGAACCTGTCCTCCTGCAGGCATCGTAGCGCCGCACTGGCGTGTTCGGCGGGCATGAACAAGTCCAGATCCTTTGTGTCTCGCCAGATTCCGGTGTGCTGTTGTAGCGCGAAGGCTCCCGAGACCGCGTAGGCGATACCACGGTTGGTCATCAGCTCCACTACCTCGCGGAAGAGCCTCCGCTGCTCCGGCGGAAAATCCGGATGCGTGGAGGAGCTCACCGGAAGCGTCCTTTCCTGTTCCGACACACAACCTTGGATGGTTTGGGCCGGCATCCTTGTTGTTGCCGGTTGGGCAAAAATGCAGCAGCAGTCATGAGCCGGACGGCGGCTTTTTATGCAACTTTGGCGATGTCCCTCCAATCCGATGCACTAGTCATGGCCAAACGAACCACCACCGAGGTCGAGATCGAAAGTAAGCACCTGACGCTCTCCAACCTGGAGAAGGTGCTTTACCCGGAGGTGGGCTTCACCAAGGCGCAGGTCATCGACTATTACGTGCGCATCGCACCGGTGCTGCTGCCGCACCTTCGCGATCGTCCGCTCACGATGAAGCGCTATCCCGAAGGCGTGGAGGGCGGACTCTTTTATCAGAAGAACTGTCCCACGCACCGGCCGCCTTGGGTCACGACCGCGCCGGTTTGGAGCGAGGGCAACAACCGTTGGATGGATTACTGCCTGGTGCAGGACGTGGCCACACTGGTATGGGCGGCCAACCTGGCGGATATCGAGTTACACACGTCACTGTCGTTGGCGAAGGAGATTCTTCGGCCCACGATGATCGTCTTTGACCTCGATCCCGGGGAGCCGGCCACCATCGTTCAGTGCTGCCAGGCAGGGATCTGGGTACGCGATATTTTCAGCCACTTCGGTTTGCAGGCTTTCCCAAAGACCTCCGGCTCGAAGGGGCTGCAGGTATATGTGCCGCTGAACACCCCTGTCACCTACAACGATACCAAGCCGTTCGCGCACGAATTGGCCAGGCTGCTCGAAGACCAGCATCGCGAGCAAATCGTTTCCGATATGAAAAAGGTGCTGCGCGTGGGCAAGGTCTTCGTGGACTGGAGCCAGAACGACGACCACAAGACCACCGTCTGCGTGTACTCGCTACGGGCAAAGCAGCGGCCGACCGTCTCTACCCCGGTCACCTGGAAGGAAGTTGAGCAATGCTGGGCGAAAAAGGACGCCAATCTGCTGGTGTTCCAATCCGACCAAGTCTTGCAGCGGGTGGAGCGCATGGGCGATCTCTTCGAGCCAGTACTCACGCTGAAGCAGAAGCTGCCCCCACTCGACGCCTTGCGGGCGCTGCGAGATGGGGGCGCAATCGGAATGCAGGCTGCGGCGGCCCAGAGCAAGCCGGCGGCAAAGAACCAAAGATTACGCACAGCAACGCCGCGCCGCGCTGCTCCACGACGCAAGGCCGCGACTTAGCTGTCACTTTTCGAAGCGAAGGACATGGCGATTTATGCAGGAACGTCGGGTTGGGCTTATGCGAATTGGAAGCCGGCCTTCTATCCC
>DASQXC010000074.1:0-3825 GCA_035639935.1 Terriglobales bacterium | reverse complement strand
TGGGAGCCCCGAGCGGAGGGACCTTGCGTTCCCCCTCCAGATCGCGGAATTGCTTCTATCCTCTCCCAACTTGATCTGCTTCTCGTCACCGCAGACGGGTAAACACAAGGTCCCTCCACTCGGGCTAAAGCCCTCGGTCGGGATGACAATACGAGTCGGGATGATATGAGAGATGAAGCAGGCACGCCGCGATGCGTCACTTCTCATCCGAAAGTAGTAATCCCTCGTGGGGCTTGTCTTGTAGCACTTCGGTGATGTGTGATTGGGTACAGTGGTGTCTTTCCGGATAACTGTTTTGCACGCGAAAAACTGATATATTGATTTGAGTGGCTGTTCAAGCCCAATCCATCGAATACCAGGTGGCATGACACAGAACCGGGAAAAATTCGAGACCCGCAAATTGCCCATGATGCCCATCCGCGACGTGGTCATCTTCCCGCATATGATGACCCCGTTCGTGGTGGGCCGCGAATCCAGCGTACGCGCTCTTGAGGAAGCACTGGCGGCCGACAAGAAGATTTTCCTTGCCACCCAGCATGACGCCAGTGTTGACGAACCCAAAGCCAACGAGATTTACCAGGTCGGCACCATCGTAAATATCGTTCAGAGTTTGAAGCTGCCGGACGGCAACATCAAGGTGCTGGTAGAGGGCATCGAGCGCGGCAAAATCCTGCAGATCAACGACACGGACGGGTATTTTCAAGCGAGCATCCGCAGCCTCAAATACACCACCGAGGTCACGCCGGCAATCGAGGCGGCCATGCAGCGCGTCACTTCGCTGTTCGAGCAGTACGTGAAGCTCTGCCAGTCCTTGAATTACGAGACCATGATCGCCGCCGTGCGCATGGAGGATCCGGCCAAGCTCACCGATACTATCGCCGCCAACCTGCAGCTCGCGATTGAAGAGAAGCAGGAACTGCTGGAGATCTTTGACCCGGCGGAACGGCTGAGCCGCATCGCCGACGTGCTCGATATCGAAATCGAAAAGCTGAACATGGACCGCACCATCCAATCGCGGGTCAAGCGGCAGATGGAGCGGGCGCAAAAAGAGTATTACCTGAACGAGAAGATCAAAGCCATCCAGAAGGAGTTGGGCCGCGGCGAAAAGAGCGAGTGGGACGAACTGAAGAAGAAAGTCGACGCCGCCGGCATGCCCAAGGAAGTCCTTGAGAAGGCGCTGCAGGAACTGAAAAAGCTGGAAGCCATGCCGCCGATGTCGGCCGAATCCACCGTGAGCCGAAATTACCTCGACTGGCTGCTGGCAGTGCCGTGGAAGAAGCGCTCCAAAGAAATCCGCAATATCGATAGCGCCGAGAAGGTCCTGAACGAAGACCACTATGGGCTGGAGAAGATCAAAGAGCGCATCCTGGAGTTCCTGGCTGTGCGCCAGTTGGTGAAGAACCCCAAGGGCTCAATTCTGTGCTTCGTAGGGCCGCCGGGCGTGGGCAAGACCTCGCTGGGTATGTCCATCGCGCGCGCCACGGGACGCAAGTTCGTGCGCATGTCGCTGGGCGGAGTGCGCGATGAGGCCGAGATCCGCGGCCACCGCCGCACTTACATCGGCGCCCTGCCCGGGCAGATCATCCAGATGATGCGCAAGGCCGGCACCAAGAACCCGGTCTTCATGCTGGATGAAGTAGACAAGATGTCGATGGACTTCCGCGGTGATCCGAGCGCGGCGCTGCTCGAGGTGCTCGATCCCGAACAGAACTTTATGTTCGTGGACCACTACCTCGACGTCGAATACGATCTCTCGCAAGTCTTCTTCATCGCCACCGCCAATGTCATCCATACCATTCCCCCCGCGCTCCAGGATCGCATGGAGGTGCTGCGGCTCCACGGCTACACCGAGCTGGAGAAGATGGAGATCGCCAAGCAGTTCTTGGTCAGGAAGCAGCGGCAACAGGCGGGCCTGACGGAAAAGAACATCACCTTCACCGATGAGGCCATCCAGCACATCATTCGCTGCTACACCCGCGAAGCCGGGGTGCGCAATCTGGAGCGTGAGATCGGCAACATCTGCCGTAAAGTCGCGCGCAAAGTGGTGAAGCACGGTGCCGATTACAACGTGGTCTTGACCCCGGAAAACGTTGGCGAGTTCCTGGGCGTGATCAAGCACCGCGAGACGGTAGTTCACGAGAAGAGCGAGGTTGGATTGGTCACCGGTCTGGCCTGGACCGAGGTCGGCGGGTCTATCCTGAGCACCGAAGCTACTATCGTGGATGGTAAAGGCAAGCTCCTGCTGACCGGCCAACTGGGTGATGTGATGCAGGAATCGGCGCAGGCCGCCATGTCGTACCTGCGTTCCCGCGCCGCCCGGCTGGGCATCCCGCGCGATTTTTATCGCAGCGTGGACATTCACATCCACGTGCCCGAAGGTGCGATCCCCAAGGATGGCCCCTCGGCCGGCATTACCATGGCCACCGCCATCGCCAGCGCGCTGAGCAAGATCCCGGTGCGGCGCGACATCGCCATGACCGGGGAGATCACTCTGCGCGGCAAGGTGCTGTCCATCGGCGGATTGAAGGAGAAGCTGCTGGCAGCACATCGCGCCGGCATCTTCGAGGTCATCCTGCCCAAGGACAATGAGAAAGATCTTGCCGAGGTGCCGGAGGTCCTGCGTAACGCCATGAAGCTGCACTTCGCCGAGAACATGGACCAGGTGCTGGCCGTCGCGCTCGAGCGTCCACTGCCGCAGCACGAAGCGGCAGAGGAAACCACACAGCCCATCACGCCCGTCCCGCCGCCAGCTGCGGAAGGACCCACGGCGCACCAGTAAATCTTCAGGAAATCTTCAGGGTGCCCCGCCCTTGGCCGGCCGGTTTTGCCAAGGGTGGGGCCTTTTGTTCCAGACCCCATTCTGGCTGTTGTCTTGCTCTCAAGCCGACTCGGTCTTTAACGAAAGACCCCACCCTTGGCAACACCCGGCCAAGGGTGGACCCCCACCAGTGCACCCGCATTGCGCTGCCTGATGGGGCACAATAGAATCAGCTCTAGACTTCATGGCCACTCCCACCGTCGCTTCAATCCCCCGGCGCAAGCGCACGCTGCTGCGCCTTGCCGTCTGGGCGTTCGCGCTGCTCGTCTTAGCCATTGTCAGCGTGATCGCATGGTTCTATGCGCAGGCGCGGGCTTGTTTGCCGCAGGTTGATGGCGAGCTGCGAATGGCGGGCCTGCCCGCGCCGGTCGCGGTCATTCGAGACGCGCAGGGCGTGCCGCACATTCGCGCTGCCACTCTTCATGACGTGCTGTTCGCGCAAGGTTATGTGACTGCGCAAGACCGGTTATGGCAGATGGACGCGATGCGCCGCGCTGCCCAGGGAGAGCTGGCCGAGGTCGTCGGACCTGCGGCCGTAGAGCACGACCGCCACCAGCGGCTGCTGCTCATCCGCCCCACTGCAGAGAAGGCTCGCGATGCGCTGCCAAACGCCAACCGGGAACAGTTCCAGACCTATGCAGATGGAGTGAATGCTTTCATCGAATCGCACCGCGACCGCCTGCCGCTGGAGTTCCGCCTGCTGCGATACACGCCCCGCGCTTGGACTTCTGCTGATAGCCTTGCGCTGGGGCTGTTCCTGAATCAGATGCTCACCCATGGCCAGTATCGCCGGCAGTTGACGCGGGAGAGAATCCTGGCGAAGCTGGGGCCGGAACTGACCGCCGACCTCTATCCCAATTCCTCGTGGCACGACCATCCGCCGGGCGCCGATGCCCGGCGCCTCGACAGGGAGCCCTCCGAAGAAGAGGAAGACGATAACGCTGAACCTTCTGTTACGCGCACCTCGCTGGAGGGTGCCCCACCCAAGCTGGGTGCCCCACCCAAGC
>DASQXC010000073.1:0-2241 GCA_035639935.1 Terriglobales bacterium | reverse complement strand
TTGATGTAGTCCTTCAGATAGCGTTCATCGGTTTCGTCGATGTAAGTCGGGGTGGCGCCGCAGTACGCAAGGAAGAAGTCGAGGCGCGAACGGTAGGCGGTGATGGTCTTCTTGCTCATGCCCTGGCCGTCCTTGCCGACGAAGAGTTTCTGGTCTTCGATCCACTGGTCCGCCACGGCGCTGATGGTGACGCGCTTTCCCGTGGGCTCGTCTTTGACTTCGCCGCCGGCCGCGAGGTACTCCAGCTTCCGCTCGTGCCTCTGCAACTCGGTGAGCGCCAGCGACGGGTCTTGCCCGATGGCCTTCGTCCTGCGCCTCTCGCCCTCGTACCAGAAAAAGTAGTACTTGGCTTCCGGGTGCTTTTCTTCTTGTTTACCCAC
Organism: Terriglobales bacterium; assembly: GCA_035639935.1. Classification (GTDB taxonomy): domain Bacteria; phylum Acidobacteriota; class Terriglobia; order Terriglobales; family Acidobacteriaceae; genus JAHFUA01. The sequence goes on along the minus strand of DASQXC010000073.1, from coordinate 1,861 downwards.
GATGGCGACTAGCGGCTTCGGGCGACCGTTGCCGGAAACGGCGGGGCGGGCCAAGGTCCAGCTGCCGTCAGGCTTGCGGATGTTGAGGTAAAAGGGAGGCGCTTTTGTTTGCCATGAGACCAGCTTTTCTGAATTACCGGTCTCAGAATAGTAAGACGAATAGTAAAAAACAACCTAAGTGGTTTGTTTTAAGTGCTGGCGGAGAGAGTGGGATTCGAACCCACGATACGGTTTCCCGTATACACGCTTTCCAAGCGTGCGCCTTCAGCCACTCGGCCATCTCTCCGGTACGAGTTGGGCGGCAGGAATAATCGGGCTTCTTCGGCCTCTTTGATTTTATCGTATAGAGCGGGCGAGCCAGGGCGCTTACAGCTTACTTCTCATCATTGTGCAATTGCTGGGCGAGATAATTATTCATCCCAATCTCGTCGATGGCGTGCAGTTGCGCTTCAAGGTAATCAATGTGCTCCTCCTCTTCCGTGAGGATCTTCTCCAGCAGCTCGCGCGAGCCATTGTCCTTGGCGGCGACGCAAGTCTCGATGCCGGCGTTCAAGCGTTTGACCGCGTCGTACTCGAGCTGAAGGTCGCTCTGCAACTGCTGCTGCACGTTCTGCCCGATGTTGATCTTGAAGTAGTCGCTCATGTTGGGTGTGCCGTCGAGCAGCAGGATGCGTTCCATCAGGACCTCAGCATGCTTCATCTCGCCGATGGACTCCTTCTTGGTCACCTCCGCCAAGCGATGGTAGCCCCAGTTCTCGCACATCTCCGCGTGCAGGAAATACTGATTGATGGCCGTCAGCTCGGCTTTCAGCACTTCGTTGAGGACAGCAATAACCTTCGCGTCGCCTTTCACTATGCCAGCTCCCCGGTGGATTAGAAATGCGGCGGCCAGGGGCCCCGACGACAGCCGGCGGGACGCCGGCGCTACATGCGGAACTACTTGCCTCGCGTACGCCCCAGCGCCGCTTCCAGCGCCCGCCGCGTGAAGACCGTGGCCAGATGGCGGCGGTAGTCGGGAGAAGCGAAGCTGTCACCGATCGCTTCGACACCGTCAGCCGCACGCCGCGAGGCCTCGGCGATCGCGCCTACCGGCTGTCCACTCAAGGCGTTCTCCACCGGCGTAGCGCGATACGCAGTTCCGGCGACGCCAGTAATTCCAATTGACGCCGACTCAATCGTGTTGCCGTGTTTCCTGGCCACGACGGCCACACCGACAACGGCATAGCCGGAAGCCGGATGGGCGAATTTCTTGTACGCCACACCTGCCCCGTTGGTCTTCTGAACACGCACTTCAGTGATGATCTCGTTCCCATTGAGCGCGGTGGTGAACATACCGGTGAAGAATCCGCGAGCCGGGATGATGCGGTCGCCGCTGCGGCTGAGAGCGACAATATCCGCATCGAGCGCCAGGATAGCAGCCGGATAATCCGCATTGGGATGCGCCTGCGCCAGGCTTCCACCGATGGTGCCGCGGTTGCGCACCTGAACATCGCCTATGGCGTCGGCAGCCTCGGCCAGGAGCGGCGACACTCGGCGCAGCAACTCGGATGATGCCACCGCGGCATGGGGCGTTAGCGCCCCAATCGCCACGTGGTCGCCGGTATCACGAATGTAGTTCAGGTCGGGAATGCGGCCCAAATCAATGAGCGCGGGAGGTGTGGCCAGGCGCAGTTTCATGGCAGGAAGCAAGCTGTGTCCGCCGGCCAACAGCTTGGCTTCGGGATCGGACTCAAGCAGCGCCAGCGCTTCGCTCAAAGTGCGGGGAGATTCGTAACTGAATGCCGCCGGAATCATGCTGTCCTCCTTGCTCGATTCTGGGCGCGGCTGGGCTTGGTGCCCGGAGCCGCAGTTTGCGCATTCT
>DASQXC010000072.1:0-2282 GCA_035639935.1 Terriglobales bacterium | reverse complement strand
CGGAGCACAAGCGGGAATTCCTGCGACGTGCAGCAGAGGCCGCGTGAGCAAGCTCGCACCCAAGCGCCGAAGGATTCGCCTGGACGCGCAGGCATACCGCACCTTGCACCGGAAAGTCCTCGAGCGGGACGGCTGGAGATGCCAGGCCTGCGGCGCGATGTCCGGACTGGAGGTGCATCACATCGAACGGAGAAGCCGGCTGGGCGAGGATTCCGAGAACAATCTCATCACCCTGTGCTCCGAGTGCCACAGGGCGATTCACTCGTGATCCGCTGGGAGGCCAAGGGCTTGAGCTTACGGCTGTGTAAAACTCTCGGGCTGTTTTATCTTCTGCTTCTTCATTGCCTGTTCGAGCTGCTAGCTAGGCTGGGGGACGCTCCGGGCGACGGCTTCGACCTCCTCTTGAATCCTCTGCTCTTCGAGAAGGCTTGTCAGCTCCAAGGGCCTAGTAACCGGAAAATTCCTCAGTGCGGATGTCATCTTCGTCGATTCCCGCTTCAGTGAGCATGCCCCGCATCGCTGCCACCATCGCTGGCGGGCCTGCCAGGTAATAAATCGGCCCGTGGAGCGAGGGTAGAGGTTTCTCCAGCATGACCTGGTTGATGAACCCGGTCTCGCCCTGCCATTGCCGGTGCGACTTGTCCATCTCCGTCATAGTCGCGATTAGGTGGAAATTGGCATTTTGCCTTGCCGCCTCCGACAACAGGTCCAGAAACGCCGTATCCTCCGGACGCCGGTTGGAGTAGAAAAGGTATATGTAGTGCGGTGCCTTGTCGTGCGCGGCTTGGCGAATGATGCTTAGGAATGGCGTGATCCCGATCCCGCCTGCCAGAAATACCGCGGGCTTTTCTGTTTTCCGGTGCAAAACGAATGAGCCGCTCGGGCCTTCAATCTGGACTTTGAGGCCCAGGGCAGCATTGCGCAGCACGCGCTTGAAAGCCGTGTCTCTCATGCGCGTCGCAATCATCAGGTCGCCGTCGAACGGCGAGCTCGCAATGGAAAACGCCCGCGTGTTTCCTTCCCCATCCGTTTCCGGCGGGTTGACCAATGTCAGATCGATTGACTGACCGGCTCGGAACTGGAAATCTGAAGGTTTGGCAAAGTGGAAGGCCATCGTGCCTTCGGCAATCTCTTCGCGTTTGGTCAGGGAAGCCATGTGAGGGGAGGTGGCGGTGGTCATTCTGCCTCCTTGTGCGCTCGTTCCCTTTCGTCAGGCGGTTTGGGTGGGTGTGCAGTTCATAGGTGTCGGCGCCCTTGGGGCAGAGGTGCCCGCGCGATCGCGACCAGCTTGCCATTGTTGTAGGTACACGATTTTCCCGCATCCCACGCCGCAGTACCACAGATGGAGGGCGCCGTTTCACAGCCCTGGGGTCTTGGGCGTAAGTTTGCGTGTGCGCTCGCTGTACGCCTCGGGTCCGGTACCGTTCCCGCTCTCAGTGATTTGGCGAACCACGGGCCAGCACGCCAGCAACTCCCTAATCATTGGCCCCCAGAGAAGCCGAACTGGTGAGAGACCCACGCGGGTCCGACAATCTTTCAGAACTGTGAGAGGGAGGCAAGGTTGCCAAAGCGACGGTTGGGCGTGGCGAAAACTTGTAATGCTGCGGCCGTGCTGCACTTCAACAGCTCCGCCCACAGTGACACGCGACATGTTATTGTCCACGGACGACGCGCTCGGCTCTCCGCGCCGACCGTCACCCTTAGGCAGTCTTCGCGCGCACTGTTCTAGCGGAGTTCCCCAAAGCAAACGTCGTGGGCAAGCTTACCTTTTCTTGGGCGGCAGATACTTCTTTTCGATCGTGGCCACGATCACGTAGTTGGGATCGACCATTTCGGTGAGGTGGATCTTGGCCACCTTCGAGAGCAGCTCGTAGGTGTCGAGCTCCGAGAGGCCGTAGTCCTTGTGAATCCAACCCACGAGTTCAGCGAAGGCGATGCGCAAGGCGTCGTCCAAGGGGCGATAAGCACCCACGGTCATGATCGCGTCCTGGTTTTCAAAGCGCGGCCACTTGATGGATTGCCCTTTGATTACACTCACCCGCATGCGCGCCCGCAGTGGCACCTCGATGGCGGTACCTGCCACCTCACCGTCGCCCATGGCCGCGTGGCCGTCCCCCAGGTAGAGCAGCGCCCCGGGCACATTCACCGGGAAGTAGACAGTGTTGCCGGCGCTGGCCTCGGGGGCATCCATGTTGCCGCCAAATTCAGCGGGCACAATGGAGCTGCGCGCTTCGCCGCCGGCCGGCGCGACTCCTATGCAACCAAAGAACGGCTTGAGCGGG
>DASQXC010000071.1:0-2168 GCA_035639935.1 Terriglobales bacterium | reverse complement strand
CGGGATGGGCGACGCGCAATGCTGACCTGGACGCCATCTATCGCGAGATTGAGAAACGTCACGACGAAGCCGTGCAGCGCTTACAACATTGGATTCGCCAGCCTTCGATTGCTGCCGAAAATCGCGGCATGAATGAAGGTTGTGACTTGACCGTGCAGTTGCTGAAGGATGCAGGCTTCGGCCAGGTGACCAAGATACCCACCGAAGGCCAGCCTGCTATTTTTGCCACACTGGACGACGGTGCTCGCCGCGCTGTCGCTGTCTATTTCATGTACGACGTGAAACAGGTTGATCCCTCGGAATGGTCCTCGCCGCCGTGGGAAGCGGCGCTCGTGCAGAAACCCGGACTTGGAAAAGTGCTCGTGGGCCGCGGCGCCGTCGATCAAAAGGGCCCCGAGGCATCTTTCCTTGCTGCGCTGCATGCGATCCGCGGAGTGGGGCGGAAGCTGCCTGTGAATTTGGTTCTGATCGCGGAAGGCGAGGAGGAGATTGGCTCGGAACACCTACCGCAAGTCGTGCGCCGGCCGGACGTGCAGGCTGCTCTGGCATCCTGGGACCCGAAGCGGCGCAAGGGCGTGATGGCCAGGTAGTCATCACGCTCGGTGCTAAGGGCGATATCGAATTTGAGCTGGTTGCCAGCGGGGAGCACTGGGGACGAGGAGCGCGTCACGATATCCATTCCAGCAATGCCGCGCGCGTGGATAGCCCGGCCTGGCACCTCATCAAAGCCTTGGGAACGCTTGTCTCGCCCGATGGTACCGAACCCGCCATCGAGGGACTGTCTGACAATGTCCGCCCGCTTTCCCCCGCTGAAAAGGCAATGGTTGCCGACGCGGCGCAGCGCATGGATGAAGCAGTCATCAAGAACCTGCTGGGCGTGGAGCGCTGGGTGCGCGACGTAAGCTGGCGTGAGGCGCTGGAACTCTACGTCTCGAAGCCCACCATTAATATTGAAGGTCTGGTCGGCGGTTACACAGGACCGGGTGGGAAGACGATTCTGCCGCACCGGGCCATGGCGAAGATTGACATGCGGCTTGTGCCGGACATGACCGCAGATGCTGCGTTCACTGCGGTGAAACGGCACTTGGCGAAGCGCGGCTTTGATGACATTGAGGTGCATCCGATGGGAGGACAATATGGCCCAACCAGCACTTCTCCGGATTCGGCGATCATCCGCGCGGAAACTGCCGTGTATCGGCGAATGGGGGTCGATCCGATAGTTCTGCCCCGCAGCGCTGGTTCCTGGCCCGGCTACATATTCACCGATCCGCCGCTGCGCCTGCCCGCGGGCCATTTCGGACTCGGTCATGGCAGCGGCGCCCACGCTCCGGACGAATACTATTTGATCGAATCGGAGAATCCGAAGGTGCAGGGCATGGACGGCGCAGTCCGCTCGTTTGTGGAGTTTCTCTACGAATTAGGGTCCGCTGCTTAAAGCGCGGTGGCGGGTGCCCGCCCTTAGCCGGTTTTGCTGAGGTGGGGTTCTTACCAAATCCCAGTGCTGTGTATTCAAAAAATGAGAGACACAAAGTTCCAAAATCCCACCCTTTGCAAAAGACGCCAAGGGTGGGGCACCCTCATGCCCTGATCCAAAACTAACTTGTTTTGTCAATGACCGGATACTCATACACTCCCCGCCCGGCCTTACGTCCCAGGCGTCCGGCCTTGACGTACTGCACCAGCAGCGGCGCGGGACGATACTTCTCGCCCAGCGTCCTCTGCAGGTATTCGAGCACGTGCAGGCGGGTATCGAGTCCGACCAGGTCCACCATCTCGAACGGCCCCATGGGGTGGTTGAGGCCCAGCTTGATGGCTTTATCGATGTCGGCGGCGCTGGCGATGCCCTCTTGCAGCATGTAAAACGCCTCGTTGCCGATGATGGCGTTGATGCGGCTGGTGATGAACCCTGGCGATTCCTTGATCACCACAACTTCCTTGCCCATGCGCCGACCGACTTCGGAACAGGCATTTACGGTTGCCTGGTCAGTCTCCAGGCCGCGCACGATCTCCAGCAGCTTCATCTTGTGCACGGGATTGAAGAAGTGCATGCCAATGCAGCGCGGCGCGCGGTAGGTGACGGAAGCAATCTCTGTGATGGAAAGCGACGAAGTGTTAGACGCGAGAATGGTGTGCGGCGCACAGATCTTGTCGAGTAGAGTGAAAACTTC
>DASQXC010000070.1:0-4866 GCA_035639935.1 Terriglobales bacterium | reverse complement strand
TTTTAACAACCAATGGCGACAGCAGCCACTAACGCACCCAAGAAGATCCGAGTTATCGGCGTCCCGCTGGACCTGGGACAATCCCGGCGCGGCGTGGACATGGGGCCCTCGGCGGTGCGTGTCGCTGGGCTCGAAGCCAGGCTGGAGGCGCTGGGTTTCGTGGTGGAAGATGCCGGCAACATCGCCGTGGCCATTCCCGAGCAGAAGAAGGAAGGCGATCCTCACGCCAAGTACCTCAAGGAGATCACTGCTACCTGCACCAAACACGCCGAACTGGTATTGAAGACCCTCGAGGGCGGCAAGACACCCGTTGTCCTGGGAGGCGACCACTCCGTCGCCGCCGGGACGGTCGCCGGCGTGGCAGAGTTTTTCCGGCGGCAGAACCAAAGGGTCGGGCTCATCTGGATCGATGCTCACGCCGATATCAACACGCCCGGAAGCTCACCCAGCGGCAATGTTCACGGCATGCCACTGGCCGCCATCATGGGATTGGGCCCACCGGAACTGGCCAACATCTTTGGATTCTCGCCGAAAGTCCTGCCCGAGAATTGCGTGCTGGTAGGAGTGCGCGACATCGACGCGGCCGAGAAGGAGAACGTTCGCAAGGCTGGTATCGAGGTCTACACTATGCGCGACGTCGATGAGCGTGGCATGCGTGCGGTCATGGAAGAGGCCCTGCGCGCGGCCGGACGCGGCACCGCCGGCTATCATGTCTCGCTCGACATGGATTGGGTAGATCCGGAAGACGCGCCCGGCGTGGGCACTCCCGTGCGCGGCGGCGCCACTTACCGCGAGGCCCACCTAGCAATGGAGATCATCGCCGACCATGGCCGCCTCGCCAGTTTCGAGATTGTCGAGGTGAACCCCGTCATAGACGAGCACAACCGCACAGCAAACCTGGCCGTGGAGCTGACGCTGTCGGTGTTCGGGAAGAAGATTCTGTAATTTATGGGACGTCGGTTTTGTATCAGGGCGCGGCTTCAGCCGCGCTTATTATTGTGAGCTGGTCATCCCGAGGCGCGCGAGGGAGCCTTGCAACCGAGCGCGAGGGAGGAATCTTTCCAAGATCCCTCGCGGCTGAAGCCGCTCGAGATGACAAGAGCTTGGAGTTACAACTGCAATGAAAAGACTTCGTATCGGCATCCTTTTTGGTGGCCGCAGTGGCGAGCATGAAGTCTCGCTGCTTTCGGCCGCGTCCATTCTCGACGCTATCGATAAGGACAAATACGAGGTTGTGCCCATCGGCATCACGAAAGAGGGCCGCTGGCTTACGGCGGCACACGCTGAGAAGCTCCTGCGTGGGGAGTTTTCAAGTGCCAAGCACCTGCGGGCCGGCGATCCTGAAGCGACACCTGGAGCTGCGCTGCTGGCCAAGGGCCAATCCGTGATTGTCCCGCCGGTGCCCGGCGACAAGCTTGCGCCCTTCCAGAGCGAAACCCCACAGCGGCGGCTCGAAGACCGCGCCATCAATGTGGATGTCGTCTTCCCGGTCCTGCACGGTACTTTCGGTGAAGACGGCACCATCCAGGGCCTGCTGGAACTGGCAGACCTACCTTACGTTGGCGCAGGTGTGCTGGGCTCCGCCGCCGGCATGGACAAGGATGTAATGAAGCGTCTGTTCCGCGATGCTGGGCTCGCCATCGTTCGCCATCTCACCTTTTTGCGCGCCGACTGGCAAAAGGATTCCAAGCGCGTGCGCAAACAGGTGGAGAAAAAGCTCAAATATCCGGTGTTTGTGAAGCCGGCAAACCTGGGCTCATCGGTGGGCGTCAGCAAGGCACACGACCGCCGCGAGTTGGAGAAAGGCATGGATGAGGCTGCTGCCTATGATCGCAAAATCATCGTCGAGGAAGGCGTCGGCGGCAAGGACCGCAAGGCGCGCGAGATCGAGTGCTCGGTGCTGGGCAACGACCTCCCGGAAGCATCCATCGCGGGCGAAGTTGTCCCCTCTAAGGAGTTCTACGATTACGAGGCCAAGTACCTGACCGAAGGTTCGGAACTGCTTATCCCCGCCAAGCTCAGTAAGAAGCAGATGCAGCAGCTGCAGGAGATGGCGGTGCGAGCGTTCTTGGCGGTCGATTGCGCGGGCATGGCGCGCGTGGATTTCCTGATGGACCCGAAAACGGAGAAGATCTATGTCAATGAAGTGAATACCATCCCCGGCTTCACTGCTATCAGCATGTATCCCAAACTGTGGGCAGCGTCCGGACTGCCATATCCCAAGCTGATCGACCGGCTGATCCAGCTTGCGCTCGAGCGCCACGCGGAGAAGAAAAAGACCAGGTTCAGCAGATGACGTACATATTCGTTCCACCAAGCAGCCCGCGCTCGGCCACAGTCGTAAATCTGCGCTAGAACCGGAACTTCAGGCTTCCGCCCAGGGTGCGCGCCGGCGCGAACTGGATCTGGATTTCCTCGCTCTCTTTCGCGATTCTGTAGCGATTGTCGGAAATGTTGGTGGCATCAACCTCCAGGTCGAGCCAGCGGGGCTCGGCGCTCCATAGCCGCAACCCAGCACTCAGGTCGGCCATGAGGTGTTGGGGCAGACGTGGCCCCTGCTCAATGACCGTACCGCTACCATAGCGCAGCGCTGTGCCCACCCATGAATTTCGCCAGCGGGTGTGGTAGAAGGCCTGGGCAGTGCCGGTGTGAGTCTGGTCGAAGGCGGGATTTATGCGCTCGCCGGGCGCAAGCGGTTCGTCACCGGCGAAGCCGCCGGTCACCGGACCATAGAAGGATGTCCTCGCCACCGCGTACTGAAACCGCCCGCTGATCCCGATCCGCTCCAGTTGCCGCAATTTGAGGATGAACTCCGCTCCTCGCGATCGTGCCGTGTGGAAGTTGATGGGCAGGAACAGGCGCGAGATGCTGACCTCATGATTCTCAAAGCTGTTGTGACCCGTGTGGGTGTAGGCGTTCAGTTCCAACGTCGTGTTTGGATTGAGCTCCTGCGCCCAGCCCACCTCGAAATAGTTCTGGGTATAGGCGCGGACGTCGCCCACGCGCTGGGCTGGATCAGGCGCCGTGTGCCCGATAGAGCTCGCCAGCAGCGAGTATTCGATGGGCGGAGGCGAAAAGAAGCGGTTATAGGCGGCGTGGATCACCGACCTGGTTCTCTGAATGTGGTAGGCAAGACCCACGCGCGGGCTTGTCTGCACCTGGATGTTGATCAGGTCGAAATGGTCATAGCGGACACCCAGGTCAGCCGCCAGGTTGCGGAATGGCGAGAAGTGGTCCTGTATGTACAGACTGGCCTGGCCGCCGCGGATGCCGCCGCTGAAATCGATGGGAAAGACATCGGGATCGCCGCGACCGTCAATGAAGAAGCTCTCCAACTCGCGTAACCGGACGAGGTCCACGCCCGCCTTAAGCACGTGTCCGCGCCACAGGTAGGTGCCATCGCTTTTGACGCCAAGCGTGAGCGTGCTGCGCGAGCCTAGGGAAAGCGGCGTCACAGGATCCGTGGTCGGCAGGATACGGTCGGAGCCGATGCGCTGATAAGCCGAACTCGCCAGCAGCGCCCGCGGCGAGAGGCTGTGTGTCCAGCTCAGGATGCCAGTCTGCTGGCGGAGATGGCGAGTGGCGTCGCGCCCGACCGCCTGGTCTTCAGTCAGGTTGGGCTGCTGAAAGTTAGTCCCGCCGCCGATAATCAGCAGTTTCAGCGTGTCCTTGCCACTCTGCCAATCGAGCTGTGCGGTGCCGCGCGAGCCCTCGCCGAAAGCATGCAGCTCCACGGGCTCGGGCGGATCGAGGTAGCGCCCCGACCGGAAGCTGTCTGCAAAGAGATAGTAGCCGAGCTTGCGCCACTGGCTGCCGTAATCGGCATTGAGATCGTAGTTGTCTTTCGTCGCCCCGTGGAAGTTCGCATCGCCGTGGCCGCCCAATGAACGCCCTGAGCGCGTCGTTATGTCGAGCACGCCTCCGAAGCGATTTCCGTATTCGGGCGTAAAGCCGCCCGTCATCAGGTCCACAGTCTCGAAAATCTGCGGGCTGACTCCGGGGCTGAACTGCGGCTGGGTATTGTCGAGGAAGGAGACGCCATTGATGAACTCGTGCAACGAGAACTCATTTCCTCGTACGTTGATGAAATTATCGTGGCTCTGACTGGCGCCGGGCATCAGGTTCGAGACCAGAGAATCGGTGGTCTCGATTATCGGGTCCGGAAGTTGCTCGAGGTCGCGGTGCGTAAGAGTCTGTGAGCTGCCGGTCTTCTCAGGGTCGATCGTTGCAAAACGTGCATGCACCTCCACTCGCTGCACTACGCTGGTTCTGGGACTGAGCTCTAAAGTGAGCGACATCGGCTGCCGCGCCCGCAGCGTGAGCTCATACTCCGAAGGATAGAACCCAGGCGCATCCACGGAGATCCGGTATGCGCCCGCCTCGAGGCCAGCAAACCGAAATTCGCCGCTGCTGGCGGTGGAGGTCTGCTGTACCTCAGGATTGTTCCAGCGGCGAAGCGTGACCTCGGCGCCGGGAATGGGATGCTGGGCTTTGTCGCGGATCACTCCTTCAATCAAAGTCTGCGCCCAGGTGGCGGGGAAAAAAATGAAGACCACGAATACTCGCAGCGAACGCGGGGACATGCGGCTCCTCAAATCCAACAGCAAAGCCTGGATATTTTCCCGGAATTCTGATTTTTAGTCGAGCAGGAGATTGACAATGGGGGGCCAAGAAACACGGAAGCGCTCCTTGTCCCAGCTGTCCGTGTCCTCATCGCGGTTTTGGGGCTTTGGAGATAGCAGGCGCCCATTCGGATCGCCCTGACACGCTCCTTTCGCTCACGCGTGCGCTGGACCCGGGCTGATGCTAGGCTGGCGCGCAGGCTCGGGCTTAAGCACTTTCTGCACTTCCTCTTCGCGTGGCGCT
>DASQXC010000069.1:0-7679 GCA_035639935.1 Terriglobales bacterium | reverse complement strand
GAGCGGGCGCTGCTGCCCGCGGTCCGCAGAGCCGGTTTATCTAGCCTGATCATCGCCGATGGCTTCAGTTGCAAAGAGCAGATCCAGCAGGAAACGTCGCGCCACGCGCTGCACCTGGCGGAAGTCATGCAGATGGCGCTGCGCGAGGGTGCTTACGGCGGGCCACATATCTATCCGGAAGAGGCAGTAGTGAAGCCGCGGATCACCCAGCAGCGACGGTCGATGCGACGGGCAGGAATCGCTACGGCCGCAATGTGCGCGGCTGGCGCCCTGCTATGGTGGGGCGCGAAGCGAAATGCGGCATGATTCCGATCAGCGCAACGATTGTCCTTCGCCTACGCGCTATAGCAGGAGGTGCCGTAGGCCCTCATACGTTAGCCCAGCACGGCAGTGCTGGGAAATAGGGAACGGTCAGCCCCGCGAGTACCGTAGGCACGACATACACGAATTTCGGATCGGAAGCGGGATGTATGCCGTCCCTGACGGGACTCTCTCTTCACACATTGATACCCAGCACTCCACCACCCCAGCGCGCCAAAGTCAGGCGCGCTGGGGACCCCGGTTCCGTGCTGGGCTAACTCATTGCGGCCCTACGGGCCTAACGCCGTGGAGGAGGTAACCACCGGCCTGCATCGGCGGACGATGCTCTCCTCTCGCCTGTGGACCATCGCGCGCCTGTACACCCGTAATTAGTGCGGGCTGCACCCTCAAAGTTAGGATGCGAACTGTGAGGCGGTCCCTAGAACGGAGAAACCCCAGTATGCCATTAAACGAGCAGTACGACGACGGCCTTCGTGCCCCGCGGTTCAGGCTGCAACTCCCCGTACATTACCGTCTGGACGGCGAAACCCAGTGGTGGCACGGCACCACTGAGAACATCAGCCGCTCGGGTGTGCTCTTCCGCGCCGACCAACCGCTGGAACCCAATGCCCGCCTGGAGTTCAGCGTGGAATTGCCGACCGACATCTTCGGGATGGCGGCGACCGAAATCTTGTGCCGGGGCGAGATCGTGCGCCAGGTGGGTCCTGCGAGCGAGGGCACCAGCCCCGGGCTCGCGGCCCGCATCCTGGATTACGATTTCCAGCGTAGCGGCCAGATTGTGGAAGGGGTAGAGAGTCGCGAGTCGCAAACGGCGATACACTCCGGACTTACGACTTGAGACTTCCGACTTACGACTTCCTACAATCGAATATAATGCGCGGTCGTGCATCCGCCGCAGGACCATTGTGGATCCCCCGCACCGGCATACGTTTTTTGGCGTGTTGAGGGCAGTCTGCTGAACCTCACTGCCGTGCGTCCGCTCGCGTACTTCACCTGGAACGCCCAATCATTCTTGGAGCGATGGTTGCGGCGCACCCTCATGGCGACCATGGCGCTGGCCCGGCCTGTGCTCTACCTGACACACCGGCGCGCGGCCACGCGGGTGCTGCACTCCGTGTTGCGCGGCATCAGCCGTGATCGCCTCGACCTACTCGGTGCCGAATACTTCCAGTATCGTCTCAAGCCGAAGCTCAAGTCTGGCGGTGTTGCTCAACTCAACCGGCTGCTGGAAACCAGCGCGGAGGTGGTGCTCGTCAGTCAGGGTTTGGATCACGTAATGCGTCCGCTGGCCGAGCATCTCGGGGTACGCTACCTGCTGGCGAACCGGTTGGAATTCCGCGACGGTATCGCCACCGGACGTCTGCTCGAGCCGGTGATCCGTCCCCGCGGAGCATTGGCGCGGATCACCGGTCGCAGTCCCAACGGGCAGGTTCCGCTGGAGCGGCTCCGCCATGATTTGGCCTATCGCTCGGACATCCTGTTATCTGCCGTTACTCCCGCCCGCCGTCCTGCTCCAAGCAGAGTTCGCCCTGCGCTGTACTTCGAGCACGACAAAATCGTGCGCCAGCTTTCAGTGCGGGAAGCCCTCAAGGGCAAGCACGTGCTGCTTGTGGGGGTGACCGGCTTTATCGGGAAGGTGTGGCTGGCAAACACGCTGATGGACTTGCCGGAGATCGGGAAGATCTATCTTCTGATACGGCGGCAGCGCGGCGCCTCCGGCCTCGAGCGCTTCGAGAAGATGGTCGAGGAATCGCCCGCCTTCGGGCCGCTCTATGGCCGGCACGGTGAGCGGCTCGCGGAGTTCATGCGGGAGCGGGTCGAGGTCCTTGAAGGCGACGTGAGCCAGCCAGGGCTCGGCATGGAAGCGGCAGATTATGGACGGCTGTTGCGCACGCTGGACTTGGTGATCAACAGCTCCGGGCTTACCGACTTCAATCCCGATCTACGCGACGCTCTAGAGGGGAATGTGGATTCCGTCCCCCACCTGCTCGAGTTTCTGCGCGAATCCGATCACGCCGCGTTGCTACACCTTTCAACGTGCTACGTCGTAGGGTTCAGAGATGGAAGGATCCCGGAGATACTCACACCGGATTACATCCCGCGAGGACGCATTCACGGCTGGGATGCCGAAAACGAGGTGCACTCGCTGCGGCAGGTAATGGCCGAAATCGAAGCCTACAGTGAGACTCCGGAAATTACTGAGCAATTCCGTCAGCAGGCGCTGGACAAGGGCGCCAAAGACCTGCATGGTGCCGCGCTCGAGAACCAGATCCGCAAGAACCGTATCCGCTGGCTGCGGAACCAGCTCACCGAGGCGGGCACACGGCGCGCCCGGGAACTGGGCTGGCCAAATACCTACACGTTCACCAAGAGTTTGGCCGAGTCGCTGATCGCGAACCGCGGCGTGGGACTGCCCATCGCCGTGGTCCGGCCGTCCATCGTGGAATCCTCAGTCGAGAAGCCGTTCCCTGGCTGGAACGAGGGTATCAACACTTCGGCGGCGCTTTCCTATCTGCTGGGCACTTTTTTTCGCCAGCTTCCCACAAATGAGCGCAAATGCCTGGACCTGATTCCCGTAGATATGGTTACGCGCGGAATGACGCTGATTGCGGCAGCGCTCATCCGGCGCTGCCATCAGCCGCTCTATCAGCTCGCGACTTCGGTCTCGAATCCCTGCAACATGCGGCGCGCGATCGAGCTTACCGGGCTGGCGCACCGGAAGTATTATCGCGCGCAGGAAGGGCTGGAGTACTGGCTGCGGCTGCGCTTCGACACCATCCCGGTTTCGAAGGAGCGCTACGTGCGCTTCTCTGCGCCCGGGCAGAAGGCGATCGTCAAGGCCATCCAGAAGATCATGTCGCCGGTGCCGCTGAAGCAGCCGGTACTGGCGCGAGCGGAGCGCAACCTGGAAAAAGTCGAGAAGCTGATCGAGCTCTTTGAGCCCTTCATCCTGCACAATGACCACGTGTTCGAAGGAGAAAACGCCGAACTGCTGTCTGCGGCGCTTCCGCCCGAAGAAAAGGCCGATTTCGGATACGACCCCCGCTCGATCGATTGGTTCGAGTACTGGATCGACATTCACATTCCGGCGTTGCGCAAGTGGACCTACCCGCTGATCGAGGGGCGGCCCGTGGAATACGAGTCGCGGCAACGTTTTCGACTGCTCGGCCCAAAACCTGTCCAGGGAACGGGGATACATGGGAGCGCTGCCATCAACACCGGAGCGACATGGCCATCTTCCTGACCGGTTCCACCGGATACATCGGCGCGCATGTAGCCGCTGTGCTGCTCGAGCGGCACAGCGATCATCTCAACCTGCTGGTTCGCGCCAACGAGGACCGCGAAGCCCAAGTGCGGCTGTGGAAGGCGATACAGCTCCATTTCCCCTTCCCGCCATTCTACGAATACCTGCGGAGCCGGATCGCAATTTTTCGTGGCGACCTCACGGATGCACGCTTCGGTCTGTCAGAAGAAGATTACCGGCGGCTGGTCGAGACAACGGACTCCGTCATTCACTGCGCCGCTTCCCTTAATCGAAAATCGGAGAAGGCGTGCCTGAATGTCAACCTGCGCGGCACGCTCGAAGTCATCAAGCTGGCTGCCGCTGCGCGCGACCATCGCGGGTTGCGCCGCTTCAGCCATGTTTCCACCGTGGCTGTAGCCGGGCAGCGCTCGAATGAGGTGGTACGCGAGGACGAGGCCATTCAGTGGGACCGTTCCGATTATGACCCTTACGCCCGCACCAAAAAATTTTGTGAGCACATGATTCGCGAGCTGCTGCCCGATGTTCCCCGCACCATCTTTCGTCCCAGCATCGTACTGGGCGACAGTCGCCACGCGGAAACTACTCAGTTCGACATGGTCCGCGCCTTCGTGTTTCTCGCGGACCTGCCCGTGCTGCCTTTTCGCGCCGACGACAAGGTCGATGTCGTGCCGGTAAACTACGTCGCCGACGCCGTGGTAGCGCTGCACCAGAAACCGCGACCGGATCACGAGATCTATAATCTCTCCTCCGGCACGCTTTCGCAGAGCTACCGTGAACTGACCGACGCGCTTAGCCGTGCGCGAGGCAAGCGCGCTCCCGTCTTCGTTCCCGGCCTGGAGCGGCCGTTCACTGCACTTGTGAACATGCTGTCGAATCGCCAGGGGGCGCTGGGCCGCGGTGCATCGCTCCTGAGGGTGTTCCTGCCATACCTGGGGTGGAACACCGTGTTCGATAACAGCCGGGTGGTCAACGAACTTGGTGTCGCGCCCGCGCCATTCTCCACGTACAGCTACCCTCTGCTGAAATTCGCGACGGAGAATCACTTCACGTATCGCTATCAGGAGTGGCCGGCAAACGCGCCGACCCAGCAAACCACCGTCGAGTTTGCCGCAAACCGTGGAGAAAGGTCGCTGGCATGATGGACTTCGTTCTGGAAGCCTGGGTCAGCGGCTTGATCGAGCTCTCCAAGGTGCAATGGATTCTCGGCAACGGCAGGCCTTGGCATCCGGGCAAGAAGCTCCGGCTGCTGTTCGCCGGGTACAACGGGACGCGCAACACCGGATCGGACGTGCGCGTGCACGAAATGCTGCGCCAAGTGCGCCAGGTGCTGGGCGCGGAGAACCTCGCGCTCAGCGTTATGACGCAGGACTTCGGGCGCACCCGCGGCTACTTCGGCGACACCCGCCAGGTCCAGCTGCCCGACATTTTCCCGCCATTTCTCTACCGCGAAGTTCGCCGGCAGCACGGGGTAGTGGCCTGCGAAGGCTCCATGTTCAAGAGCAAGTTCGCCAATGCCCTGACCACGATGATGATCGGCTCGCTGGGAATTGCGGCCGCGCAGAACAAGCTCTCAGTGGGCTATGGCGCGGAGGCAGGGGAAATGGACCGCCTGCTCCAGTCCATGTGTCGGCGCTATTGCGGCGACTCGCTGGTCATCACACGCAACACCGAATCGCGGGCCGTGCTCAGCCAACTCTCGGTCCCCACCGAACTCGGAACCGATACGGCGTGGACCTTCGAGCCGCTCGGCCCCGAGTATGGACAGAAAGCGCTGCGCGCCATCGGCTGGGACGGCGCCCAGACCGTGCTGGTCGTCTGCCCCATCAACCCTTTCTGGTGGCCGGTGAAGGCGTCCTTGGCGAAATATCTGCTGCGCGTCACCGCCGGTGCTTACGAGGAGAGCCACTACCGCACTGTTTACTTCCACAATTCCGGTCCGGAGGTTGATGCCGCCTACGCCCGCTATCTGGCCGCTATCGGCAATGCGGTTGTGGCCTTTTCCCAAAAGCACAACGCCTTTCCCGTGCTGGTGGCCACTGAGCGCTTGGACCGCGATGCCTGCGAGCGCCTCTCCGAGCGGCTGGGCAATGCTCCGGTGCTCACTTCCGACGTGTATGACATGTATCAATTGGTGAGCATCCTGCGCGCGGCGCACATGATGGTCTCGTCGCGCTATCACGGCATCGTGACCTCGATGCCGGGGCTGGTCGCATCAGCCGGAATCACGATGGACGAACGCATCCGCAATCTGATGCGCGAGCGGGGGCACGAGCATCTGCTGCTGGAAGTGGACGATCCCGAGCTGGAGCCCAAGCTCATCGCCATCATGGAAAAGCTGTGCGCCGAGCGCGAGGCGATCCGCGACAGCATTGGTCGCACGGTGGTTCGCAACCTGAAGACCATGGCGCGCATGGGCGTTTATTTCGAAGAGAACGTGCAGCAGCGCTATCCCGATTTCCCCGTGCGGGCGGGGGAACTGAGCTGGGAATACTACCTGCCTCCGCTCAGCCCGACGCTGGGGCGGCTGATCGAGACGTCCGAACGATGAAGGAGGGCTGGGTCTGCCGAGCCGAAACAAGTGGATTCGGTTGGCCACGCCCTAGTCTAGAGTCAGGGGCACGCCAGGCGTGCCGTAGGGGCCTCAGTTTAAACCGGCCTTTAGGCCCTGGGCCGCAGGGGCTAAAGCCCGATGATTACTTTTGCTTAAGATGGCACGACTAGAAGTCGTGCCCCTTCACTTGTCTCGGGCGGACCAAAGGCAGCAGACTTCATGATCCCAAGACATACCCGATGCACTTTCTCGAGAACATCTTCAATCATTTGCAGGCTAGCGGCGAACGACCGGTGATGCAGCAGGTCCAGGAAGGCAGGCTGCTCTCCAGCAACGGCCGCCAACTGCTGGGCCTGATCTATGCCGCGAGGAAGTTCCTGCTGAATGCCGGGCTGAAGAAAGGCGACCGTTGCGTATTGCTGGCCGCCAACGACGTGCGCTGGGCCGCCGTGGACCTTGCGGCCATGGCCGAGGGCATTATCGTTGTGCCGCTGTATTCGCGGCAGGCGCCCAAAGATCTTGCGAGAATGATCGAGGACTGTACCCCATCCCTGGTCGTGTGCGGCGAGGCGGGGTTGCGGGACGGTGTGGCGCAGGCGTCGCCACAGTTGCCGCGCACAGTGCTGTTCGAGGAGATTTTCGCGGGTGAAACACCCCACCCGAGCAACCCCGGCTGGGGTGGGGCACCCACGGAACCCTCGGGTGCTGATAGCGAAGCGCGTCCTGCTGCCCCGCTTGCCGACAGTGACCCGGTGACCATCATCTACACCTCCGGCACCTCCGGCGAACCGAAGGGTGTGGTGCTCACAGCCGGCAATCTGAACCACATGGTGCGCTGCACCGGGGAGCGACTCGATCTGCTGATGGGCCAGATGAGCCGCCCCGAGCGCGTTTTTCATTACTTGCCGTTCTGTTTCGCCGGCTCCTGGATCCTGTTGCTGACCTGCCTCTCGCGCAACGCCGTCCTGACCATCAACACCGACCTCATCCGAATCAAGCAGGACCTCGAAATTGCTGCTCCCGACTACTTCCTCAATGTGCCCACAATGCTTGAGCGCATGCGTGCGGGGATTTTGGAGCATATCAACAAGCGCGGCGGGGTGGCTCGATCAATCTTCGAAAACGCGATCAAGGCTTACCTTGGGCGCCAGACCCTATGGCCCCAGGGGCTAAAGCCCAGCCTGGATCCGATCCTTAACGGCACGACTGAAGTCGTGTCCTTTCACAAGACATCTGCGAGAGCAGCATTCGGGCTTCGCGAGGCATTTTGGCTCACGCTGGCCGGCGCACTCGTGTTTCCCCAAATCCGCGCAAGCATCAGCCCGAACCTGAAGGCGCTTATCTGCGGCTCGGCGCCTTTGGCGGTTGAGACGCAGTTATTCTTCATGATGCTGGGCATCCCGGTGCTGCAGGTTTATGGCCTCACCGAGACGACGGCCATCTGCACCATGGATGACCCGCGCGCCGTGGTGCCCGGGAAAGTCGGCCCGGCGATTCCTGGGAGCGAAATGAAACTCGGCGAGAACCAGGAAATCCTGGTGC
>DASQXC010000068.1:0-5881 GCA_035639935.1 Terriglobales bacterium | reverse complement strand
GCGTGCAGCCCCGATGGCTACCAACTTGGCTACAGGTGTTTTACCACGCGCAATGATCACCTCTTTGCCCTTTTCGGCCTCTTGAATTAGGCGGGACAGGTTGGTCTTGGCTTGATGCACAGTGTAGTTCATTAGCTAAGGGTATTAGCTAATGCGGAATTTGTCTAGTGAGGGTCCCGGACGCTAGTAGCGGAGGAGCCTTTGGGAACAACTCCCCCCAAGAATAGCCGGCCCAGCAGCCGGTCAACAGCGCACGATTTTCGGGGAGTCAATGCCTTTGGTGGCGTTGCGGGTATCGACCACCAGCCGCGCCTCGCGCACGATGCTGGCGTAATGGTAGCTTGAATGGTCGGTGACGATCAGTACGCAGTCGTACTGTCCCAGATTCTCCAAGGCAGCGCATTTCATCTGCAGGTCGTAGTGGCGGCCCTTGCCCACAAAGGGAAAATAGGGATCGTTGTAGCTGACTTCGGCGCCTTGCTTCTGCAGAAGCTCGATGATCGTCAGTGCGGGAGACTCCCGCAGGTCATCGACATCCTTCTTGTACGCCACTCCCAGCACCAGCACTTTCGCCCCATTCAGCGCCTTGCGCTCCCGGTTCAGCGCCTTTGCTACGGCCTCTACGACGTGATATGGCATGGCAGTGTTGATCTCGCCCGCCAGTTCGATGAAGCGCGTGTGGAAGTCGTACTCCCTGGCCTTCCACGAAAGGTAAAAGGGATCGACGGGGATGCAGTGGCCGCCGAGGCCAGGTCCAGGATAGAACGGTTGAAAGCCGAAGGGCTTGGTCGAGGCTGCCGCGATCACTTCCCAGATGTCAATGCCCATGCGCAGACAGAGCATCTTCAGTTCGTTTACCAGAGCGATATTGACGCACCGATAGATGTTCTCGAGCAGCTTGCACATCTCCGCGGCCGCGGGACCGGAAACCTTCACCGTCCGCTTGAAAATAGAGTTGTATAGCGCGGCAGCAGATTCGGTGGCCGCTGCGTTGCAGCCGCCAACTACTTTTGGGATATCGCGCCGCGCTACGGTCTCGTTGCCGGGATCCTCGCGCTCCGGAGAGAAGGCCACGTAGAACTCATGCGTCGATGCCGGCATACCGTCGCGGGCCAGCCGCAGTTCTGCGCGATTATTCTTCTCCAGGATCGGGACCAGCACCTCTTCTGTAGTGCCGGGATAAGTAGTGCTCTCGAGAATGATGAGTTGCCCGGCGCGCAAATAAGGGGCGATGGCCTGGGCCGTGCTGGTGATGAAGCTCAGGTCGGGCTCCATGTACTCGTTCAGGGGTGTGGGCACGCAGATGATCATCACGTCCATCTCGGCGATACGCGCGTACTCCGAGGTTGCCCTGAACCCCTGCCGCTGCGCCGCCTGGACCTGCTCTGCCGGGATGCGGAATATGTAGGATCCGCCTTCGCCCAGCGTCTTCACCTTGCGGTGATCAATATCGAAGCCGGTTACAGGAAAGGTCTCCTCTGTAAACAACAGCGCCAGAGGCAGACCTACATAGCCCAACCCGATCACCCCCACTCTGGCACTGCGGGTCGCGATCTTGGTTTTCAGGTCTTCGGCGGGGGAAATTGCGGCTTTTGGCTGCATATGGATCGTTGGAAGTCTAACATTTCTTGTTCTGCCCACTGCCACTGCTTTTCAGCCGAGAAGCCCCTTTGTTTAGCCTGGGCCTGGGTACTTTCGTGCGATTGTGTCTCATGTCCGAACGATACCTACCATTAGCCCGCACTTCCGATTACTGTGGAACTCGCGCGAGATTCAGAGCGAACCGGAGGAGCGAGCCTCATGTGGAACCCAGCCCGTAATACAGTTTCGACAGCGATAGCGGATGATCAAGAGCCCAACGGCCACAATATACTGCCCATGGCTGGACGCCCTGTGCCCAGCGTCCCCCATACCGCGATCATCGGCAAGACGATCGTGATCAAGGGCGAAGTAAGCGGCACCGAACCTCTTCAGATCGAAGGGCGCGTCGAGGGTTCGATTGCCTTCTCCGGTAATTACGTCAGCATCGGAAGGGATGGGGTGGTCACGGCCAACGTCAAGGCGCAGGACGTGGCCATACGGGGGATGTTGCGCGGTAATCTCAACATCAGCGATCGCGTGGAAATTCACGGTGGCGGATCGGTCATCGGTGACATCTCTACTCGCCGCATCGGTATCGAGGACGGCGCGCATTTCCGGGGCAGCATCGATATGCGGAGACCCGATCCCAAAGAGTACGTAAAGCCTGCGAGCGACGCAGCAGAGCTCGCAAAGCCTGTGAGCGACACCGAGACCGCAAATCCTGACTCCTGTCAGTGACTCCGCGAGAAGTGTTCGTGCACGATTTGCCAGCGGCCGCCACGGTTTACTAACACGTGGCTGCCGCGGCCCTGGACCTTCTGTCCCGGCGAGAGTTCCACAGTCCAGTAGAAGCTCACTACTGCGGTCTTATCGAAGAGCTGCACGCGAGGCCGGCTGATCAGGTATCGTAGCTGCGGCGCTTGATCCAGGTAATGTTGAAAGGTCTTCTTCAGCGCCGCCTGGCCGGCAATGCGCTCGTAGCGCGTGGAAGAGAAGCCCATAAAACCGGGAGCGAATTGCGCAAGCAGCGCCTTCAGATTACGACTATTGAAGGCGGATACCTGCTGGCGTTCCAGGCGAAGAATGTCCCGTTCCGCGGCCGTCATGCGTGAGTCCTTTCTATCTTTTTAGCCTCAGAGGCGCAGAAGTTTTTTGGGATTCATGTTTCTTCCTGCCTCTGTGCCTTTCTGGCCACTATTCCCTGCAGGGACAGAGCTCGAAGCTGCACGTCGGCAGCTTTGAGGCGGTAATTCACCTCGCGGGCAATCGCGGCAGCTCCCGGGGTATCGGAGTGGATACAGATTGTGTTTGCCACGAGTGGTGTTTCAATGCCATCGCTGGTCCTCACGGCATTGCGGAAAACGATGTCCAACGCCTGCTGCGCGGCGCGTTCCGGAGTGTCCAGCAGTGCGCCGGGAAGAGTTCGCTGGCGCAAGGTGCCATCGCGCTCGTAAGTGCGATCGGCAAAGGCTTCGGCCGCGCAGCAAAGGCCCAGTTCGCGCCAGGCCCCCAGTGCGGCCGATCCCGCCTGCCCCACCATGATCAGGTGTGAGTCAACAGCTTGCACCGCGCGGCCGACGGCTAGCGCGATTTCGCGATGTTTGCTGCTTGCATGATATAGCGCGCCATGCGGTTTCACGTGCACCAGCCGCATGCCCACGCGTTCGGCTACCGCGGCCAAGGATAAGATTTGTTTCCGGACGGAGCTTTCGAGCGCAGCCGCCGGTAAGGGAGATTGAGCCCGTCCGAAATTTTCCCTGTCTGGATAACTTGGGTGCGCACCGATCGCCACGTCCAGTTCTTTGGCGGCTCGAACCGTCTCCGTCATCGTGTTCTCATCCCCGGCGTGGCCGCCACAGGCCACGTTGGCTGAGGTGATGTAGCGCATCAATTCGAGATCCGCGCCGTTCGCCAGGGCTTCGGGCGACTCTCCCAGATCGGCATTGAGGTCGATGATGGTTGTCATCGTGAACCCGCGAACTTAGCTTGAGTTCGAGGCAATCGGATTATACGCACGACCGGTTACCGAGTACCGAGTTGCGAGTACCGAATGACGAGAGCCTGATGCACGGTAATCCGTACTTGGTACTCGGTACTCGTTTTTTCCTGTTGCGACCCGCGAAAAACCAGAATTTCGGCTTATGGGTGTCAACGCCCGTCTTTGGTGCAAAACCGTCATTTTCCACATCGGCTTCCACACTTTTTTGCAATACCCAGCTTGTATGTGCAATGCTGGCAACCCCTGTATTGACGCCCTTTTCTCATCCCCTTAGACCTTCCCGGTCGAATATATCGGCGGTGCCATTTTGAGCCAGGCATGATTGCTCACGTGAAACGCGGGTTAAAGTAGGGTTTAGCCCTCTACATCAGGAGCGCAGACGTGTTCGTTCGGCAAGGAGTGCTCTCAGCATCCGCAGGGAAGGTGTTGCTCCAGCGCGTGGAATGCAGTTCGTGCCATTGGCACGCGACGGGTTCTGTAATGGCGGTGGAAATAGCCGCCTCCGCACACCGCTGTCTGTTAGAACGGAAAGAAGGACGCCTGACAGCGCCGCCCGATGCGAAGGTGGAATATGAACGGGCCGGTTGACTCATCAATGACTCGACCGTGGACGTCATGTTAGTTACGATAAGATAGACAAACCGAACAGTGGTTTTTGAAAGTGCACGCTTTTATTCAGGTGTGCGCCAGCTTGAGCGGCGCCACACAAAGCAGGGCTACAGGAATGTGCAACCCTCTAACCGAGCAGCCTGATTGTATTTTGCCTGCGCAAACCTGCTAAACTTGCGTGCCAATAGGGGTGAAGATGCCCACCCTTCCCAACGTTCCCGTCGTGCTTTGCGTGGACGACGATCTCACAGGGCTGCGCTTCCGGCAGCTAATCTTTGAAGCAAAAGGCTACAAGGTTCTTCTTGCGACTTCCGCCCAGCAAGGGATAGAGGTCTTTGAATCCAACCCCGTGAACCTGGTGGTTACCGATCACCTATTGGGACGCGCCACTGGCACCAATATGGCCGCATCCCTGAAGCGACTGAAACCGGAGGTGCCGATTATCGTGCTTTCGGGCAGCACCGACCCTCCCGAGGGCGTACAAATTGCCGACTCCTTCATCTGCAAGAGCGAGGGGCCGGAGGCGTTGCTGAAAAGGGTTTCAGAGCTGTTGGCCTCCTCGGCTGCGCAACGGGGACGCTCTGAAATCGGCTCCGACCGACTTTCACTCCTCAGCCGGGAGCGACTTGCCAGCATCCTCGAATCGGTGACCGACGCAGTCATTACCGTTGATGAACAGCAGCGGATCGTGCTGTTTAACAAGGGTGCGGAGATGATTTTCCGCTGCCCGAGCGAGCAGGCGCTCGGCAAGCCCCTTGACGCGTTTATTCCGGAACGTTTCCGTTCGATCCACAAAGAGCATATCGAAAAGTTTGGGCACACCGGCGTGACCCGCCGCTCGATGTATTCCCCCGGCGTTTTGTTTGGGCTGCGTGCGGATGGCTCAGAATTCCCCATCGAAGCCACCATCTCCCAAGTTGGGCGCAACGGGGAGAGGTTTTTCACGGTGGTGCTGCGCGACATCACCGCTCGCGTCTCCGAAGAGCACGCCAAGATTGTGATTGAGACCGTCTCTGACGCCCTCATCGCCATCGACGAGAAGAGCCGCATCTTGTCGGCGAACCCGGCGACGGAGCGGGTGTTTGGCTACACCAGCCAAGAGTTGGTGGGGCAAGAGCTGACCATGCTGATGCCGGACTATCTGCGCCATGTGCACCGGACAGCGGTCCAGCGTTATCTGGAGACCGGAAAGAAACATCTGTCGTGGCGAGGGGTAAAGCTTCCGGGATTGCACAAGGATGGCCACGAGATACCGCTGGAGGTTTCGTTTGGGGAATATCTGCACGAGGGCAGGCGCGTCTTTGTCGGCACGGTCCGCGACATCAGCGAGCGCAAGCGCGCGGAACGAGAACATGCCCAACTGGCGGCCATCGTGGAGTCCTCCACCGACGCCATCTACAGCAAGACGCTCGACGGCATTGTGACGACGTGGAACAAGTCGTCGGAGCGGTTCTTCGGCTACGCCGCCGAGGAGATCATCGGCAAGCCCGCGTCCATCCTGTTCCCTGCCGACAAGATCGAAGAGGAGAGATACATTCTTAACCAGATCAGGCATGTCGAGAAGGTGCCGTTCCATGAGAGCGTCCGCGTGGCGAAGGATGGGCGCGTGCTGCCAGTGGGCGTGACCGTTTCGCCGATCCGCGACAGCCAAGGGAAGGTTATCGGGGCTTCGACCGTAGCCCGCGATCTCAC
>DASQXC010000067.1:0-2299 GCA_035639935.1 Terriglobales bacterium | reverse complement strand
CTTGCGCGCGCCGCGAGACGAGGCACGCCGGCGGCCCACTCCGCGCAGCGGTTACACCAACCAGGGGGCTGACGGCGGCGCCTGCCGATCCCACGATAATCTTGAGCGCCTTCCGGCGCGACACGTTCTCGTGACTCTGGTTGTCGGCCATGGTTGTTCTGACCCCGCGACAGCGCGCACGTAAGAGCGTCGGCTCCGGCGGAGGAAACCTTTAGTATCACGTTCCCGACCGCTGAATCAAGCGCCAGCCTGCACTTCCCCTGATGCCCGCGTCCGTAGCGCATCTATAATGGCGTCGGCGTTGTCAAGCGAAATTGGCGACACCACTGCTCCCGCGTGTCGGGCGCGGGGTCAAGGGCGGTCCGGCGCTTTTCGCCGGACCGTTCATCGCAGACCCTTGAGGCCGCGCCCGACACGCTGACCATCGAACTGGGACGAAGCGGAGTTCGTAGAACGAAGCTTCGTCCTTAGAAGGATTCTTTGGGCTGGTCCCGACCAAGGCTCGCCTCCTTGAATCCTGCGGTGGACCGATTCCACCAGCCATCTATTCGGTGAGGTTTTCACCCGACCATGATTCTTGGTTCGATCTCCCCGCCTCGTGCAGGGAGGCCCGGCGCCCAATCAGAGTTGCGATGGACTTCCGTCCACCATGCGCTACGTCGGGCTACCGGGCATGCGAACCGGCGGCGTCGCAGAGCTCGCCTGGCGCAGCGTCCAGTACAAACGCACGGCCAGATGGCGAGCCACGGCCACCTTGGCCACGTTCCTGCCCCGCCGGAATCTCAACCGTTGATACTTGCGCCGCAGTTCGTCGTCCAACACCGCCGCGCTCTGGCCGGCTTCCACCAGCAGCCAACGCAACATCGGGTTGCCTTGCTTGCTGATGTGACCCAGCCGCTGGTGGCCGCCGCTGGAATTCTCGCTCGGGTTCAGTCCCAGGTAACTGACCAAGGCGCGGCTGTTGGCGAAACGCTCCACCGGACCGACCGTCAGGACAAAGGCCAGCGCGGTCACCGGCCCCACGCCTTTGCACTTCATCAGCTCGACCGCTTCCGCGCGCCGCTCCGCCTCGGCCTTCACCGCCCGATCGAGTTCTTCGATCTGCGGCCCCAGACCGTCCAGCAGCTCCAGCAACTCTTTCCGCCGCTGGCTCGCCCACGGACCCAGGCTCAGCCCTTCCAACTCGGCTCGGCCCCGCCCGCTCCACAGCTTGCGCTTCCGGCACACTCCCTGGCTCATCGCCAGAAAGTGCAACTGGTTCTTCACCGAGGTTTGCATCCCCACCAGCTTGTTCCGGTGCTTCAGCAATTGCCGCACATCGCGCTCCTCCGGCGTCGGCACCCAGAGGCGCGGAAAGCGCCTCGTCTGCAGCAAGTCCAGCAAGTGCTCGGCGTCTCGCGTGTCCGTCTTTTGCCGTCGCACGGCTCGGGCCCGAATCTCGGCCGGATCCCCCACCCACAACTCGTGCCCCAATTGGCTCGCCATCCGTTCGAACCACTGCGTGTATCCCGTGGCCTCGATCCCGACCAGCGAAGGCTTCCGCAGGCCAGCGTAAAACGCTCTCGCTTCGCCGTTCTCGTGTTCCAACCGGCGCGTCGTGATCTCGCCGGTCTCCGTGTCCAACATCGCGATAACCTGGTAGCGCGAATGCAAATCACATCCGATAATCGACATGTTCGGCTCCTTTCCCGGCAAGCCTTGGTCGTACACCAAACCAAGCTTACCGGCGCGAAGGAGCCGACGCCATTATGGAATCACAGAAACTCGTGCGGTACGTCCGCGCGCCCGACCGCGTCGAAGCGTTGAGACCTTCCGTCACGCTCGTGACCTTCCGCCGCCTGGACGAGCGCGAAATAAAAGAATACGTTTCGAGTGGCGAGCCCCTGGACAAAGCAGGCGCCTACGGCATCCAGGGACTGGCGTCGAAATTCGTGACGCGAATCGACGGCTGCTACTTTAACGTAGTGGGATTGCCGGTTCCCTTGGTCTACGAGCTGCTGAAAGGCAATAAAGCGTAGCAGGTCGCGCCCGCTCACCCTCCTCCGCCCGGCCGGCGCAGACGCTTGCTGTTGAGCGGCTGCGGTCCCGCGAAGCGACGGGTTCTAATGGCCTGCCTACTTGCCGACCGTCGCCTGAAGCGATGGCAGCCAGCGGGAAAGGTGATTGAGGCTGGGGTAGTGGGTGCGGTCCACTTGCAGCGGGGTTATGGAAATCTCGTGGGCGCGGATGGCGGCGTAATCCGAGTCAGGCTCGACGTTGTCCCACGCGACCGTTTCGTCCTGCCAATAATAAGGGCGTC
>DASQXC010000066.1:0-5437 GCA_035639935.1 Terriglobales bacterium | reverse complement strand
TTATCTTGATCCAAGGCACCCCTGTGCTTCCCCCTAGCTTCCCCCCCAGAAGTCAGTCCGCACGACGGGACCGTGCTGCCTCAGCCAGCGGTAGCGGCTGGGCGTGCGAAGATGATCCTGGCGGCGCTTAAAAGCAGTTCGGGATCTGGGCGCACCTTGTAATCCGGATTCACGTATTGGAATCGGATCAGGCCGTCGGTGCCAACGAGGAACACCGCCGGAACGGGCAATTGGTGATGTCTTTCACCTGACGCGTCCTCCACATCAATCCCGTACTGTTTGAGCTGCTGCATCGTAGGCTCATCCAGACGGTAGGCTACGCCAAAGCCCTGAGCACCGCGCATCTGCGCGTCCGATAACAGCCGAAATCCAAGCTTGTGTCTTTCAATGGTCTCCCGCAGTTTCTCGGGACGGTCGGGAGAAATCCCGATCAGTTGAACCCCCAGTGCAGCCAGTTGCGATTCGATCTCATGCAGTTGACCCAACTGCCGGTTGCAGTGCGGTCACCACCCTCCGCGATAAAAGACGAGCACTGCGGGTTTCTCCTTGACGGCTTTCATGAGATCGAAACTGCCATCGACGGACCTGAACGCAACATCTGGAATCGGCATACCCGTCAGCAGCGGGCAAACATCTTGCGGAGAATTTGGCACTTCGCGAGATTCGGCTCTCATCTTTAGCTCCTTCGTTCACTTACGGCGCAAGTTCCCGCAGCTCCCCAGTGAGGCTGACCGCAACACCCGCGCGTCGCCTGACCACTTGCCGAGGGGAACCCGAGTCGTGCCATCGCCTCGCGTTGCTCGCGGAGATTCGCCTTGCCTTGCTGATGACTTCCGGGAGGCTCCTGCTGGGCCTTCCGGATCTCCGCAAGCGTCTCGTCCGCAGTGGGGATATCCGGAACAGATTTGCTCACGCGCCGCCATCGCTCGTGCCCTTCCGGATCAATCAATACGGTCGTGCGCAGCGCGATGTCCGACTCTCCGTGGCCCTTCTCATGCAGCAGGCCGTATTGCCTGACGACCTTCGCGCCGGGATCGCTCAGCAGCGTGATCTTCTTGGCTGCGGCTTTTTCCCAGGTCTCATGCGTGCGCTGCTGATCGTCAACGCTAATGCCGATGATGCGAACCCCTAGCTGCTGAAAGTCGCTGCTCCGCCGCGCGAACTCGCGCAGTTCGGTCATGCAGTAGGGTCACCAGTATCCGCGATAGAAGAAAAGCAGCACCCAGCGTCCGCGCTGATCTGAGAGCGTGAAGTCCTCACCTTGTTGATCCTTCAGCGTGAAATCAGGCGCCATCTGGCCGGTGGCAGACGCCACCTGCGGCTTCGGATAAGGCTTGGTTTGAGGCATGGCGCTCCCCACAAAAAGCGCAACGACTGCCGCAGTCGCTATGCAGCGAGAGAAGCTGCTCATGGTTTTTAAAGATACACGGCTGTCAAAAAAGTTACCGAAAAATGAGAACGCGATTTTCAATCCGCTGGTTAACTCTACCGCTGGCGCGGTATCCCACTTTGCAAAGGTCCTTAACCCAAAGGAGGTATTTACAATGCGATCGTTCAGAACGGGCACGATGCATCAGCAATATCGCCAAGCAGCAAGACATTCAGCTTATGGAAACCGGACAGGGCCTCTTGCGTGGTAACCCCTCGCCGCGGTAACCCTTGCTGCGGTTGTGAATCATGCAAATTGAGGGAGTCTTTGAGGGATGGGCACTACAGCTAAAACCGGGGGCCTGTTGGGCTACGTTTCGCTGTTCACATCGCTGGGAACGCTGCTGTGCTGCGCGCTGCCATCGCTGTTCGTGCTTGTCGGTCTCGGGGCGACGGTTGCGTCTGTGGTTTCGGCAGCGCCCTGGCTCATCAGCCTTTCACGGCACAAGAATTGGACATTTGCCATTGCAGGCCTGCTGATCGCAGCAAATTTCGTTTACGTGTTTCGCGTAGCGCCAAGGCTGCAAGCGAGTGGGCAAAGCTGTCCAGTCGATCAGCCGAGCGCCTGCGACACGGCGAGCCGCGTGAGCCGAGCGATCTTGTGGGCCTCGGCGGGAATTTATCTCGTCGGAGTCTTCTCGGCGTACCTGCTTGGACCCATTTTGCGGCTTCTTGATTGAGCGAATCTTAAAGGAGGAAAGGCAATGAAAGGACGTTTCGCAAAACTTGTTTCGACCGGTATCGCTACTCTGTTGCTGGCGAGTGTTGCGCTGGCAGCAGAGGCCACCACAACGTTCAAAGTCACGGGCATGTATTGTAATGCCTGCGAGACCAAGATCCAGCAGGCGTTGAAGAAGACGGATGGCGTGACGAACGCCATAGTCAGCCTCAACAAGGGGACGGCAACCGTGACCTATGACGATGCAAAGGTCAAACCCGATCAGATTGTGAAGGTCATCGAGAAAGAAGGCTATAAGGCAGAGCCACAGCAGCATAAGGGCGGCTCGTAACAACGGGCCGGTTTCCTAGCCCTCCCGCCATCCATCGCCGGTCCCGGTCGCAGCAGGGAGCCGCTGCTGACGCATGCTCGGCGACGCCGATGGGCATCGCCTCGGACCCCATCGTCCGCGAGGTTTGAATGGGCCGCGAAGGCGCGCGAAATTCTGTTCGTGATGATCAACACGAACGGCAAGCGCATACGATGACTGCTTCCGTGAGCAACTGAGCGAAGTGCGGCCATCGCTTCATGATTCCAGAGGCGATGGAGGCAGTGCGTGCTCCGAGATTCGACGGGCCAAAAAGGGACGGGAACTCATGGAGCGGACCCGCAGCCGGGCTTCAAACGCGCGAGGAACCCTCAGCGGGCTGACGCCGGTCTGCGAGGAGAGCTAAGCGTGTGTGGTCCGACTTGCCGTCTGCAATGAACCCGAATGCGAAAAGAGGCAATAGGCGAAAATCAGAGGCCACCGGGGAAATTCCTGGACCGCCGCGGAATGGAGGATAGAAAGACCGTCCAGAGTTCTTCCAAGGCATTCGCGTGGCTTGGTTGCCGCCAAAGCCGCATGTATGCTATGTTTAATGTTACGTTAGACTCGAAATCGGTTGAGAGCAGCTCTCGCTTGAACAGCTGGTACCTGCGCGTAGTATCCTCCGACTTCTCTCCGGCGTAAATCAACAAAGGAAAGCAACAACACAATGGAACAAGGAACAGTCAAGTGGTTCAATGACGCTAAGGGCTTCGGCTTTATCAGCCGCCAGGGTGGCGAGGATGTCTTCGTACATTTTTCGGCAATCCAGGCGAACGGATTCCGCAGCCTGCAGGAAGGGCAAGCGGTTCAGTTCAAGGTCGTCAAAGGACCCAAAGGGTTGCAGGCCGAGAACGTACAGCTGCTGTAGTTCGGCCCATCCCAATCGAAAGGGCGCTCGCATGGCGAGCGCTTTCCTTTCGGGAACGGAAGGCAGGCAAGGGCGACACACCCAAAGGAAAATTCAAATGAAAAAAGTATTCGTCGGCAATTTCGCCTTCAACATGACCGAAGGCGAGCTTCGCTCCATATTCGAGCCCCATGGCCAAGTGGAGAGTGTAACCATCGTGACCGACCGCGATACCGGACGCTCGCGCGGATTCGGTTTTGTCGAAATGCCCAACGACGGTGAGGCCGAGAAGGCGATCGCCGCGCTCAATGGCATGGATTCAGGTGGGCGTCCACTTACGGTCAACGAGGCGCGGCCGAAGGTGGAACGCGGCCCGCGTGCCGGTGGAGGATTCGGCCGTGGCCACGCCCGTCAGCGACGAGAACCTCGGTGGTAAGGCTTCTCGCCGTGCCGCAGCCGGGCTCGAATGGGACGGCCTTGTTGAGCTTGGTTTGCAGGCGGAATCCTGCGCCGTGAAGATCTGG
This sequence comes from Terriglobales bacterium, assembly GCA_035639935.1. Taxonomy (GTDB): domain Bacteria; phylum Acidobacteriota; class Terriglobia; order Terriglobales; family Acidobacteriaceae; genus JAHFUA01. Next base: position 1,610 of record DASQXC010000066.1, on the reverse strand, counting down.
GCGGTGCCGAAATTACGGCGTGCGCGCGATTGACGGAATCAGCGCGATATTAGTCGAGAGGAACTGGGCCATAGGCGGAGGAATCCCCATCAGTTCCATACGGGTGATTACAACCTGGATGTACAACGCGTACTGCCCTCCCAAAATTCAGTCATTGCACAGCGAACTTCATAACACCTGTTGCGCGGACCGAGTCACTGAGTCGCGGGCGTGCTTTTCCGGCCTGGAACCTTTGCCGGCCTCACTGGTGCGTGCCATATAAACCAGTTGAACACGCGGGAATCGCATTGCCCGACGATGGTGTCTAATGCAGTGAAACAGGAGGCCGACAATCGTTCCTGTTCAGTGCAGTGCTGTCGTTCTTTGGTATTCTCACCGCAGCACAAGAGCCGCACTCCGCGAAGATGAAGGGTTCCCAAAGAGCTGCGGGTTAAAAGTCCCTCCCTCTCTGCCGGTGCGGAAGTTTTGAGATCAGGCAGCGCGGATACGCAAGATGGCGCCGTTGCCATAATCGACCAGATAGAGCTCACCGGCGCTGTCTTGGCCGAAAGAACTGACAATCAGAGCGTGGGTGAGCAGGAGCGTCTGCTGCCAATCGCCCGTCGCCTGTTGTTTGAGCCCCCAGACGCGACCGCTTGAGAGATCGCCGAAGATGTACGTCCCCACCAGAGCCGGGATGGCAGAGCCTCTATAAACGAAGCCGCCGATGACGGCGGTGCCGCCCGCCACATCATGCCCGTACTCGGCGATGGGCAGTGCGAGGCCCGCGGTGTTGCAGGAGGCGACGCGGAAGCAGTGGTCACCCTCCATAATGTTCCAGCCGAAGTTTCCGCCTTTGGTGATGATGTCCACTTCCTCCCAACTGTCCTGCCCGACGTCGCCGACGAACAGTCGCCCGCTCGGCCGGTCAAAAGAGAAACGCCACGGATTGCGCAGGCCATAGGCCCAAATCTCCGGCAGCCCGCCGCCGCTCGCGAAGGGATTATCCGGCGGGATCGCGTATTGCTTGCCCGCGGCAAAGGGAGGGTCCACGCCGATGCGCAGGATTTTGCCAAGCAGCGTATTCGTGTTCTGGCCGTTGCCGCGCGGGTCGCCTTCGCTGCCGCCATCGCCGAAAGCGATATAGAGAAATCCGTCCGGGCCGAAAGCGATTTGCCCGCCATTGTGGTTGTCAAAGGGCTGGTCCAGCAGTAGCAACTGCCGTTCGCTTGCGGGATTGGCCTGATTGGGATCGGCGCTCGAAACCGTATATTCGGAGATCACCGATTGCAGTTGGCCGCTGCCAAGGCGACGCGTGTAGTCAACATAGAACTTGTGGTTGGCGCTGAAGTTGGGATGGAAGCTCAGCCCAAGCAGGCCTTTCTCGACGCCGGATTCAACCTTGGAAGTGATGTCGAGAAACGGAGTGGCGAGCAGGGAACCGTTCTGTATGACCCGAATCGTACCACCTTGCTGTACGACGAACAGGCGGCCGGTGCCGTCGTTTGGCGCTTCCAAGCCCACCGGTGCGTTCAGTCCGGCTATGAAATTCGATAGCGCCAGCATCGGCGGAGGCGCAGAAGGCGCCGCTCCGGCCCCGCTCGCCCCACAACCGGAGAGCAAAAGCGACA
>DASQXC010000065.1:0-5461 GCA_035639935.1 Terriglobales bacterium | reverse complement strand
CTTGGGAGGGGTGAAGTTGACGTTGCACGATGGCGGCAGGCAGGCAGCGGTGATCTCGGCGAACCCCGGCGCTATGGTTCCGACGGTTCCCAGGCTCACGCTTGCCAGCGCAGGTTGAGACGTGAACCAAGTGAGGGCGGTCGTGCTGGAGAGCGATGTCCCATTGCTGTCCACCACATCGGCCACCAGCGGCACGGTAGAGCCGACCGGCGCCGTGAAAAATGTGTCCGTGTCTGGTGGAGTAGGCGTGTTCTTTTGGTGGACATGAATACTGGCGACGGGACAGGTGGTGAAAGCCGCTGATCCTGTAATAGCTGAGCCAGATGGGCCGACTGAGCCCACCACCACACCCTCGCCGGGAGCGGCCGCAGTCACACAGACGGGATCAGTCATGGCATGGATGGCTGCGTCGGCTGTGGCGACCTGTGCTGGTGACACCGACCAGTTGACGCTCCCCACAGTGTCAGCGGGCAGTTGGCATGGAGTGGATGCAGACCCGTTTATCCTTTGGCATGCCGCCGGATCGTTACTAAAAGCTTGCAGTTGAAACGGTGCTTTATCGCTCTGCGACACACAGGCGTTGGCAGGCGGCGCGGGGCAATCGGGGGTGCCGCCTGAGGAAGCGACTCGCACGCTGTCGATCCGTTCATGGTCGGTAACTACGACAGCGCTGCTGGTAATGATCTTCCCATTCACGCTGGCAGTGGCAGTGATGGTGGCCGTGCCCACATTGTCGGTAGCCTGACATTTGATCGGCGGTACGCTGGCGTCCCACTGCCCGGCGCAGATGAGACCGGTATTCGAAACCGTGATTGGTGGAGTGTCGCACGGCATGGCTGGGATACACTGCGTAGCGGCTTGGAACGCCAAGGCGGGAGCAGCGACTACGTTGTTGTTGGAATCCAACGCCTGCGCGGTCACCTGAGCCGTAGCCCCGCGATTGAGCGATACTGCAGTTGGCGAGAGGGTAATGCTCACGATCGAACTCGTTGTCCCGCCTCCCCCTCCGCCGCACCCCAGGGATGTCGTTCCCATAATTGGTAAGAAGAATAAGAAGCTTAAAAGCGCGAACTGCCGCATGTAGCCTCCACCCCAAAGTGCTTCGGGGCGTGCATCTCCCAGTGGATTGAGGCGAGCAAATTCGACAGTTTAGAAGCTGAGAGCTTCTTCGGCAACTGCCACCGCCGGAGGTGTCATGCCGCAACAGAAATGTCGCCAGGGCGTGCCGCGCGCATCGCATTGTGACCAACTGACTGTATGGGGTTCATACCCCCTCCCTAGGGTGCTGCTTAAAATCAACAGCTTAGCGACGGTTAACAGTCGCGAACAGGCAAAACAAAGGACTTACAAGCAAATACAGTCAAATAAAGGAGTTGCAGGCCGGACTTCAGTAATGATGTCAGCCCCGGCATGGGAATGCCGTCCAGTCTGTGCCAGCTTGGCAATTGACACTCTTTGTACGAGAGACCGCGTTCCTTGATGGACGCCATTATCCGGCCCGAGCTGTTCGTTTCTTGGGTGGATTGTCCACAAGATGCGCGAGGCGGCGCTAGTTGTCAACAGCACCGAAGACCATGTCCGGATGGCCGTTACTCTGGCTGCCGATTCAGCGGTGGCCGAATGTGGGATATCGGCTGCTCGATCGCCAATGGGATTGCAGCGGCGGCGAGGTCTGAAGTGGTTGGTGCATTAAAGGTAAAAAGGACAAGGTCATGCTCGGTTGACGCTCCCCTGTGGAGTTGTTATATTCAGAAGGTTCTGCGAGCAGCTTCGGCAGTTTGTGTGTTCTATCTTGCAGATGACACGCGCCCGAGGACGGAAGGTCGGTCTGCCTGCAGGGCGTCGTTGAAACGAACCTGCGCTACCTTGCGCCACGCGCAAGGATATGCAGCTCGAGGCTGACGAGCTGGAACTCCACGCCAGGGGTGGAGAAGCCAGCGTCACCGCCCACCTGACGAAACCACCTATTCTCCCTGCATCGCAGGGAAGTATGGCCGGCAAAGCCGCGCCAGTCCTGAGATCAGGATGAAAGTGATGCGCGCCGGTGTGGTGCGCGTCCCCGAAGGAGTTGAGAGGGTGCCTACATTCAATCAGTTGGTGCGCATGGGGCGCCAGCGGCCGAACTATAAAACGGCTAGTCCTGCGCTGCAAGCTTGTCCGCAGAAACGCGGGGTTTGCACGCGTGTTTATACGCAGACGCCGAAGAAGCCGAATTCAGCGCTGCGCAAAGTAGCTCGCGTGCGGCTGACCAACGGGATCGAGGTCACCACGTATATTCCGGGGGTCGGTCATAACCTGCAGGAACACTCGATTGTGCTCATCCGTGGCGGCCGCGTGAAGGACCTGCCCGGAGTACGCTACCACGTGATCCGCGGCACGCTGGATACTATCGGGGTTGCCAACCGCAAACAGGGGCGGTCGAAATACGGAGCCAAGCGGCCCAAGGCGTAGTTGTCAGTTGGCAGTGGGCAGTTGCCAGAAGGTGGAATGAGGTTAAAGCAAAAAGCTAAGAGCCGATGTTATGCCGAGAAAAGGACATATCAGCAAGTCGGAAGTAGCGCCCGACCCCGTTTATGAGTCGCCGTTGGTGAACAAGTTCATCAGCTGCATGATGTGGGACGGCAAGAAAAGCGTCGCCCAAAGCATCTTCTACGAATCGCTGCAGAAGCTGCAGCAGAAGGGTGGCGATGAGCCGCTGAAGCTGTTCAAGAAAGCGGTGGAGAACTGTAAGCCGGTGCTGGAAGTGAAAACGCGCCGCGTTGGCGGCGCCAACTACCAAGTGCCGGTAGAAGTCAATCCCGACCGGCGCACCTCGCTGGCCATCCGCTGGCTGATCAGCTACAGTCGGCAGCGCGGCGAAAAGGGCATGGTGGACAAGCTCACCAACGAGTTGCTGGATGCCGCCAACAACCGTGGCGCCGCAATCAAGAAGAAGGAAGACGTGCACCGTATGGCGGAGGCCAACAAAGCGTTCGCGCATTATCGGTGGTAGGCGGCGCTTCGCGCCGCCGCTATTGGTTTTAGCTTTTGGCCAAAAGCCGACAGCCAAAGCCTGGAGCCTTCACGAGCAGTTGATAACAAGGGTTTGGAAAGAAGACAGTGCCGAGACAAGTTCCATTATCGCGATGCCGCAACATCGGCATCATGGCGCATATCGACGCCGGCAAGACCACGACCACGGAGCGAATCCTGTTCTATACCGGCAGGACGCACCGTCTAGGGGAGGTGCACGAAGGCACGGCGATTATGGATTGGATGGCGCAAGAGCAGGAGCGCGGTATCACCATCACCTCCGCGGCGACGACGTGTACCTGGCGGGATGCGCGCATCAACATCATCGACACTCCCGGCCATGTGGATTTTACCGCCGAAGTGGAACGCTCACTCCGCGTGCTCGACGGCGCTGTCGCCGTGTTCGACGCCGTGCACGGCGTCGAGCCGCAGTCGGAGACCGTGTGGCGCCAAGCCGATAAATACGGCGTCCCGCGCATCTGCTTCATTAACAAGATGGACAAGACCGGCGCCGATTTCGAGCATGCCATCGAGACCATCCGCAAACGCCTCAACGCCCGCCCTATCGCCATTCAGCTCCCCATCGGCCAGGAAGGGAATTTCCGCGGCATCATCGACCTGTTCGAGATGAAAGCCATCATCTGGAAGGACGAGACTCTGGGGGCCGAATTTGTAACCGAAGAGATACCCGCAGAGCTGCAGAAAAAGGCCAATGCCTTCCACAGTCAGATGCTCGAGACCATTGTGGAGAGCGATGACGAGCTACTACACAAATATATGGAGGGGGAGAACATCACCCCCGGCGAGTTGCGGCAGGCGCTGCGCCGCTCCACCATAGCGCTCAAGCTGTTCCCGGTGATATGCGGGAGCGCCTTCAAGAACAAAGGCGTGCAGCCGTTGCTCGACGCTGTTGTGGATCATCTCCCCTCTCCCATCGAAATTCCTCCCGTGGAAGGCATTGATCCCGAAAATCCCGACAAGAAGCTGACACGCAAGGCCGACGACAAGGAGCCTTTGGCTGCGCTGGCATTCAAGATCATGACCGACCCATTCGTCGGTCAGCTTACGTTCATCCGCGTTTACTCGGGACAGGTTAAGACCGGCGACACGGTGTGGAACCCGCGCCAGCAGCGGCGCGAGCGCATTGGTCGGCTTCTCAAGATGCACGCCAACAAGCGCGAGGAGATCAGCGAGATCTATGCCGGCGACATCTGCGCTTGCGTGGGCCTTAAAAATGTCTCTACTGGCGATACCATCTGCGACGAAAAACACCCCATTGTGCTGGAGACGATCGAGTTCCCGGCGCCAGTGATCTCCGTGGCGGTCGAGCCTAAGACCAAGGGCGACCAGGAAAAGATGGGCATCGCGCTGGCGAAGCTGGCAAATGAAGACCCGACCTTCAAAGTCCATACCGATCCCGACAGCGGGCAAACGATCATCAGTGGCATGGGTGAGCTGCATCTCGAAATCATCGTGGACCGCATGATGCGCGAGTTCAGCGTGCAGGCCAATGTGGGCAAGCCGCAGGTCGCGTATCGCGAGACCATCCGCAAGGCTAGCGAGGCGGAGGGTAAGTTCATCCGCCAGACCGGCGGCCGCGGCCAATACGGGCATGTGAAGATCCGCATTGAGCCCGATCCAGGCAAGGGTTATGAATTCGTGGACGAAATCACCGGTGGCGCCGTCCCGAAGGAGTATATCAAGCCAGTCGGCGAGGGTATCCGCGAGGCTATGGAAGGCGGCGTTCTCGCCGGCTACGAGATGGTGGATATCAAAGCCACGCTCTACGACGGCAGCTACCACGAAGTGGATTCCAGCGAGATCGCGTTCAAGATCGCTGGTTCAATGGCCTTCAAGGAAGCCGCCCGTAAGGCATCACCGGTACTGTTGGAGCCGATGATGTCGGTGGAGGTGGTGGTGCCGGAGGAATACATGGGCGACATTATCGGCGATCTCAACTCGCGCCGCGGGCGGGTCGAGGGCATGGAGCATCGCGCTGGCTCGCAAGTGATTCGCGCGCACGTGCCGCTGTCGGAGATGTTCGGCTACGCCACCGACATGCGCTCCCGTACCCAAGGCCGCGCGACCTATTCCATGCACTTCGCACGCTATGAGGAAGTGCCGCGTTCGGTGGCCGAGGAGATCATCGCCCGGGTGCAGGGAAAGACGGTGAGCAGATGATTCAGGCCGGAATAAATTAGCCCAGGGCGCAAGCCCTGGGCAGGCAAGAAAAGGAATTCGAGTCCCTTTAGGGACGGCACGATTTTGAAAAGGGGCTGCCAGCCTTTGAAGACGGAGCTTAGAAGCAATGGCCAAAGAGAAATTTGATCGCACCAAGCCGCACGTGAACGTGGGCACGATCGGGCACATCGATCACGGCAAGACCACGCTGACGGCAGCCATCACGCGCGTGCTGGGCAAGACCAACCCCAAGGTGAAGTTCCGCTCC
>DASQXC010000064.1:0-12067 GCA_035639935.1 Terriglobales bacterium | reverse complement strand
TCTGTCACCGCATCGCCATTCTGCACGAGGGTGAAATCGTGGAGTGCGGGCCCACAGAGGACATCCTGGAATGCCCGCAACATCCTTACACTAAGAAGCTGATCGCCGCCCTGCCACAGCGGCCTGAGCCCCGCGCGGCGGTCATAGCGAGGCAGATGCTGGTGCACACGGACATGAAGGAATTCGCAAGGCGGTGACTGAGTCTGACTGGTTCCTGGTGCCATGCCGACCGCGGTGCTTTAAGAGTGTAGAGGACAAAACGTTCCAGTCGGCTCGGTGTCTAAGCTTTATGAGGCCAAGATCAGGACTCGAAAGGCAGACTCTCAAACCCTTTCTGAAGATATAAACGGTCATTCACCGGTTAAGGATTTAAAATAACCTTCATGCCTCCAATTCAGCGATCAACAGAGCGGCATTTTTCGGCAGGTAGCCCTTTCGCCGAAACCAATCCTCCATGGCGCTCTTAAGTTCGGGGAGCGGCACGCGGTTCCCGATTTCGATCATGCCATCGGCTACAGGCAGGGTGTCGTCGAAAATTGGCGCATTCGTGAAGTTGCGCATAGCGAAGCTGTCCAGCCATTTCAAAGGTACGGGATGGCGCTGGCCGTCAGCTTCGTATTCCACGCGAATTTTGCGGCAGAACATGTGGGCTATCGCATTTTGTTTATTGGAGATGAGCAGGTGAAGGGGCACGGCTTCCAGCCGTGCCGCCAATGCCTGTGCCGGAACCTCAGCGGCTAAAGCCGGTGTTCCCTTCACAAAACTTAGGTAGAGACGCGGCGCTAATGTCCCTACCATTAAACCTGCTTCACTGTCTTCAGCCGCTGCTCCAGCCGATCCACCTCATCGCGCAGGGCTTGCGGCAGGCGTGAGCCGAAACGCCCGAAGTGCTCGCGGATGAGTGGCACTTCGGAGAGCCAGCCCTCTACATCAACGCTGAGCAGCTTGGCCAGATTCGCTGGCGAGATAGCGAGGCCTCGAGTATCGAGGTCCTCCGGCCGCGGCAGCCGACCAATAGGAGTATCTACCGCCTGCGCTGTGCCGTTGCACCGCTCGAATATCCACTTCAGCACACGGCTGTTCTCGCCGTAGCCCGGCCACAGGAAGTTGCCTTTATCGTCCTGGCGGAACCAGTTGACATAGAAAACCTTCGGCAGCTTGGCGCCGGGCCGGGAGCCGATCTTGAGGTAATGGGCGAAGTAATCGCCCATGTGATAGCCGCAGAACGGCAGCATGGCCATGGGATCGCGGCGGAGCTGGCCCACTCTCCCCGCCGCGGCTGCAGTCGTTTCGCTGCTGGCTGTTGCCCCCAGAAAGGTGCCGTGCTGCCACTCGAAGCCTTCGGTGACCAGCGGAACGATCCCGGCACGACGCCCACCGAACAGGATTGCGTCAACCGCAACACCCTTGGGATCTTCCCATTCCGGCGCAATCACCGGGCACTGCCGTGCGGGAGCGGTGAAGCGCGCGTTGGGATGCGCCGCTTTGCGACCGCTGGCCGGAGTCCAAGGACGTCGCAGCCAGTCGCATAGCTCAGCCGGCTTGGTGTCGCTCATGCCCTCCCACCACACATCGCCATCAGGGGTCAGCGCGCAATTCGTGAAGATAGAGTTCCTGGTAACAGTGAGCATGGCATTGGCGTTCGACTTCACGCTGGTGCCGGGGGCCACGCCGAAGAAGCCGGCTTCAGGATTGATGGCATATAGCCTGCCGTCAGCGCCGAATTTCATCCACGCGATGTCGTCGCCTATGGTCTGCACCTTCCAGCCGGGTATGGTGGGGATTAGCATGGCAAGGTTGGTTTTGCCGCAGGCCGAAGGGAAGGCGCCGGTAATGTATTTCACCTGGCCGTCGGGGCTGATGAGCTTGAGGATGAGCATGTGCTCAGCCATCCAGCCCTCGTCGCGCGCCTGGACCGAGGCGATACGCAGCGCATGGCACTTCTTGCCCAGCAGCGCGTTGCCGCCGTATCCCGAGCCGAAGGACGCAATCTCGCGAGTTTCGGGAAAATGGCAGATGTATTTCTCGGAAGGGTTATTCGGCCAGGGACTGTCTTGATCAGAGGGGCCGAGCGGCAGCCCGACCGAGTGCAGTCCCTTGACGAACTCACCATCCTCGCCCAAGACTTCGAGCACCCTGGTTCCCACCCGGGCCATGATGTGCATGTTGGCCACTACGTAAGGCGAGTCGGTCAATTCCACGCCGATGTTGGCGATAGGAGAGCCGATCGGCCCCATGCTGTAAGGAATCACGTAAAGCGTGCGTCCCGCCATGCAACCGGAGAAGAGCTCCCTGAGCGTGGTCTTCATCTCGAGCGGGTCGCGCCAGTTGTTAGTGGGGCCGGCATCCTCCCGCGAGTGCGAACAGATAAACGTGCGGTCTTCCACGCGCGCCACATCAGCCGGCGTGGAGCGCACGAAGATGCTGTGCGGGCGCTTTGCCGGGTTCATGAGAATGGCGGTGCCGGCCTGGATCATCAGCCGCAACATCTCGTCGTATTCTTCAGGTGAACCGTCACACCAGTGAACGCGCTCCGGCTTGGTGAGCTGGGCGATTTCCTGCACCCAGTGAGCCAAGTGGCGATGCCGGGCCTCGCCGGCTAACTTGGGTTCGTGCAGCGTAGTTGCCATGATTGCCTCTTTCGCCCCTGCTCTGGGCAGGGACATTGAACGCCAAAAAGCTTCATTGTGCACTTCGCGGCACGCAAATCCAAGGAGAGCCCCGGCTATTTTGCAGAACCGCTGGGCGATGCCCTTGGCGAGTGTTGCTGACGGGCGAACTCCCGCAGCACGGAATCAACATGGGCCAGGGTCTCATTCACGCTCAAGGGGTGGATCTCGCGGCCAGACTCCATTCCTGCTTCCAGCGCTTGCTTCAGATAATGTCCTGCGGCCTGTGCTGCCAGGGTATCGGTAAGGTCTTTACCCGTGCGCTGCTTGTATTCCACCCAGGCGGGATGTGGGAGCGCGATCCACACCGGCCGCCCGTCCACCAGGAACTTGACATCTACGGCATCCGCGTGTCGGGTAGAGATGGCTATGATCAGCGCCTGGTAAATGCAATGGACTCTCTTGCCCGACCAGCGCTCAGTGGCGTAGAAGTCGTCGTACATGGCGCGTTCAGGAATATAGAAGATGAGTTCCAGCCAGGGCAAACTCGGGGTTGCAATGCGCCGGCGCGTGCCAGCCATTAGAATCTTTTTGTGTCCACAAACAAACGTGACCGCCTCGCGAGCAATCCGCGTGTGGTCTTGTGCGACGGTTTGTCTCGCATTCCTTGGCTGATTCACGGATTCTCGACGCGCTGCGGCGGGGTGTCCAAAGCATATGGCGGACACGCCCTGAACCTCGGCTACACTAAACACGACACTCAGGCCGCAGTGGAGGAGAATCGCGGAATCCTGCTGCGGTCGCTGGGAGCCATCAATGCTGGCCAGCCCTGGCCGCTGGCACGCCTACGCCAGGTCCATTCCGACATTATTCAGCGCGTTGATCGTCCGCCAGAGCAACTGCTTACCGGCGACGGCCTTGTGACTGACACTCCGGGCCTGGTCTTGGCGGTCCAGACCGCCGATTGTCTGCCAGTATTATTGGTGGACACGAAGCGGAGGGCGGTAGCCGCTTTTCACGCGGGATGGCGCGGCACGCTGGCTCGTATCGTCGAAAAAGGAGTGGGCGCGATGCGGCTGCATTTCGGCTCTGAACCCGGAGATCTGCAAGCCGCCATCGGGCCGGGCATCGGTTCGTGTTGCTATACCGTGGGCGAGGACGTCCGTGACCAATTCCACACGCAATTCGCCGACGCCAGCACCCTGTTTCGCGAGGTCACCGAGGCGAATCCCGTGCGCGAAAAGTATCCCCTGTTGTTCCGGAATGCGCGGGTCCCCCGCCCCAGCAATGCTGGGCAAACCATCTATTTAGACCTGCGGGAAGCCAACCGCCGGCAACTGCTCGTCGCGGGACTTTCCCCCACCAAGATTAGCGTGCTCGACTTCTGCACTGCCTGCCGCACTGACCTGTTCTTTTCCCACCGCGCGGAGAAGGGAATCACAGGCAGACAGATGGCACTGGTAGGGATTTCCGATTTGTGATTTGTACAAAGAGCCTCAATCGCAAGGTCCGAATTGGTACATTTTGCCGAGCCGGATGAAAGCAAACAACAAGGGCATGTTCGCGCGCATTCGCGCTGCCGTCCGCAAAATCCCGCGAGGCAGGGTCGCGACCTACGGCGACGTGGCCTATGCCTCCGGTTTTCCCGGCGCCGCGCGGCAGGTCGTGTGGGGGCTGCACGGCTCGCACGGATTGCCTTGGCAGCGCGTGGTCGGCGCGGGCGGAAAGATCCTGCTGCCGGGAATCAAAGGCGCGGAGCAAAGATTCTTACTCCAGAGCGAAGGCGTGGCATTTGTCGGGTTGCGTGTGGACATGAAACGCCACCGCTACGCCTGGCCGGAGTTCCGGAGACGGAAAAGAAAAACGCAGAGGACGCGGAGAATTTCAGACTGACGTGGCAGCGCCGCCCCGTCTCGCCGCACGCGCGAGGGCGAGGACGCCCTCGCGACAGCCGGCCGCAGGCCGGCGCTACTCACGAGATGGTCACCTTGCGCAGCAATCGTCCCACGCGGATGGTTATTTCCGTAGGAACCTTGATGTGCAGGATGGGCTCGGTCTTGACAGTGCCATTAATTTGCACTGCTTTGGCTTTGATCTTTCGCAAGCCGTCGCTTACCGAGTCCGCAAGCCCGCAACGCGCCAGCAGCTTGTCCAGCTTCACCGCGCCGCCTCCATCCTTGGCAGCAATGTCCGTGTAGTTGACCGCTACCTCGGGAATATCCGCAGGAACTTCTTTCCTCTGGAAAATCCTCTCCCAGTTCTCGCTTGCCTCTTTGGCCGCGTGTTCGGAGTGGAAGTCGGCCACAATCTTGGTGGCCAGTCCCTTCTTTGCGACCATGGGATTCAAGCGTCCTGAGGCGACCTGCTGTTTCATCGCATTGATGCCGGCGGTCGAGGTATCGGTCAGTAGCTCCCAGTAGCGCCACATCAGCTCATCGGAAATGGACATCAGCTTGCCAAACATCTCCAGCGGCGGCTCGGTAATGCCCACGTAATTGCCGTAGGACTTGGACATCTTCTGCACGCCGTCCAGGCCTTCGAGCAGCGGCATGGTCAGCACCACCTGCGACGGCTGTCCGTACGCGCGCTGCAACTCGCGTCCGACGAGCAGGTTGAATTTCTGGTCGGTGCCGCCGAGTTCGACATCGGCTTCAATGGCAACCGAATCGTAGCCCTGCGCCAGCGGATAGAGCAGCTCGTGCAACGCGATAGGTTTTTCTTCCTGGAAGCGCTTGTGGAAGTCCTCGCGCTCGAGCATCTGCGAAACCGTGTAGTTCGCGGCCAGGCGGATGAGGCCCGCCGCCCCCAGCTTGCTCAGCCACTCACTGTTGAACGGGATCTCCGTCTTCATGCTATCGAGAATCTTGAATACCTGCTCCTTATAGGTCTCCGCGTTCTTCTCGATCTCCTCGTGGCTGAGCGGCGGACGGGTCGCTGAGCGGCCGCTAGGATCGCCGATCATGCCCGTAAAATCGCCGATGATGAAGATGACCGTGTGGCCGAGGTCCTGGAAGTGCTTCAACTTGCGGATGAGCACCGTGTGTCCGAGGTGCAGATCGGGAGCAGTAGGATCGAAACCTGCCTTAACGCGCAGCGGCTTGCCTGTTCTCCGCGATTCTTCGAGCTTCTCTTTCAGCTCGGATTCGCGAATGATCTCTGCCGCGCCCTTGCGGATGTACTCGAGTTGCTCGTCCACCGGAGCGAATGTCATCTGTCGGATTATACCGGCGCAAGGCCTCCCGGATGGGCGCAGCGCATCACATCGCCGGCGGGGCAGCTTCTTGCAGCACGGGGCGCCTGACGACACGCCGTCCGACGATCTGGTAGTTGCCTTCCAGCACGATGTTGATTGCTTCACTGTAGGCGATGTGTTCCTGCTCGAGGATGCGGGCCGCCAGCGTGTGCTCATCGTCACTGTCGTACACCGGAAGGGCCTTCTGCACGATGATAGCGCCGTGGTCGAGTTGCTCGTCCACGAAATGCACCGTACACCCCGACACCTTGACGCCATATTCGAACGCCTGCTTCTGCGCCTCAAGTCCGGGGAACGACGGCAGCAGCGCCGGGTGGATGTTGAGCACACGGTTGGGGAACTGCTGCACGAACCACGCTGAGAGCAGCCGCATATAGCCCGCCAGGCACACCAGTTCGACGTTCTTCTCTTTGAGCACGGCGACGACTTCGCGATCGTGCTCCTCACGCTGCTTGCCCTTGGAAGGAATGACGCGGGCATCGAGACCAAGCCGGCGGGCGATCTCGATGCCAGGCGCTTCCGGACGATTGGAGATCACCACCGCGATACGCGCCCCGGGGATGCGGCCGGCATCAATATTGTCGGCAATAGCCACGAAGTTCGAACCGCGGCCGCTCAGCAGAATGCCGATGTTCTTCGGTTCAGACATGTGGGTGAATTATCACATAGGTCAATACTCAGCCGGTCGAAGCTGGAGTGGCTTAATGCTGAGTGCAGCTCAGGAATAAATGACCTTGCGCTCGCCATTGACAATGCGACCGATCGTGTAACCCTTCTCGCCGCTGCGTTCGAGGATAGAGTGCACCTTCTTGAACTTACTATGCGGCACCACCAAGACCATACCAATCCCCATGTTGAAGGTCCGGTACATCTCTTCTTCGGAGACGTTGCCCAGTTTGCGGAGGTGTTCGAAAACGGGCAGCACTGGCCAGGCGCCCTTCTCAACCACCGCGGCAGTCCCCTTGGGCAGCACGCGGGGCAGATTGTCAGTGATGCCGCCGCCGGTGATGTGCGCCATGGCGGAGACAACACCGGCATCAATCAATCGCCGCAACACCGGCCAATAGCTCTTGTGCGGTTTCATCAACTCGGCGCCGACCTTGTTCTTCAGCTCGTTGACGTAGGTTTCCGGTGAATACCCCGCCACCTCGAAAAGAAGCTTGCGGGCGAGAGAGTAGCCGTTGGTATGCATTCCCAGCGAGGGAAGCCCGATGAGTACGTCGCCACGCTGCACCCGCTTTCCCGTGATCACGCCCTCGCGCTCCACTATGCCGACGATGAAGCCTGCGAGATCATATTCTCCACCGGCATAAAACCCCGGCATCTCGGCAGTTTCGCCGCCGATCAGCGCACAGCCGTTTTGCTTGCAAGCCTCGGCGATGCCGCTGATGACAGCTTCAACGGCGTCAGGATCGAGTGCGCCCGCAGCCAGGTAGTCCATAAAGAACAGCGGCGCAGCGCCCTGGACTGCGATGTCATTCACGCAGTGATTGACCAGATCGCCGCCCACGGTGTGGTGCAAGCCCATTTCGAAGACGACCTTCAGTTTGGTGCCAACGCCGTCAACGCTCGCCACCAGCACCGGCTCGCGATATTTCTGCGTGTCCAGCAAGAACAGGGCGCCGAAGCTGCCGATGTCGCTGAGCACGCTTCGACTGAAAGTCTTGCGTGCGAGGTGTCCGATGCGTTGCTTCAGGCGGCTGGCGCGCGCGATGTCTACGCCGGCGTCGGCGTAGGTGATGCTGCCGGGTTTTGCCGTGTCCTGCTCAGCCAACATCCACGCCCAGTCTGGAAGGATGACCCGCAACCCGGGCGGAATCTCAATTCTAGCATTCTGCAGATGGAACGCCCGCACGTCCCGGCCCGCTGGCATCGGAATGGCTGAAAATCGCGTTTGCTATAATGCAGATTAGGCGCAGCTTGCGACCGGAGGAGACGCCTTCTTTTCCTGCCTGTTTCCGGCGTCGGGGAGTGGCTCAGCCTGGTAGAGCACCTGGTTCGGGACCAGGGGGTCGCTGGTTCAAATCCAGTCTCCCCGACCATCTTTTTTACAGCGATTTCGCCAGCCCTCTTCAGCAGCAACCGAGAACTCAATGGTGACTGAGGTCGGAGCAGAGGGTGGCTGATATTACCGTGCTTCTAATCCGGTTCCGCGCCGCGGGGGAGCCGGGCTGGCGCAGGACCGCCACGGTATATTGGATGTAGGACTTCACTGAGGGGCGAACAATGGCATCACTCGTTGAACCCATTTTGCACGAACTTCGCGAGGAAGCTCCCGCGACTCGTCGTGTGCTGGAAAAAATCCCTTCCGACAAACTTTTGTGGAAACCGCACTCAAAATCCCGATCGCTAGGCGAACTCGCAATGCACGTTGCCAACATCCCAGGATTAGCAGAAAGGATTGTGAAATTCGACGAGTTTACACCTAGCAATGTTCCTCCGCCTGCGCCAACCAGCGCGGAGGAAATCCGTGCAACTTTCGAGAAGAACATCCGCATCGCAGAGGAACTTCTCAAGACTATGACAGACGACGCTGCCCAAGGGAGCTTCCGCTTTATCTTCAAAGGAAAAGAGTTGTTCAAAAAGCCGCGGGCCGCAGTCTTACGGACGAATCTCCTGAATCACATGTATCACCACCGGGGTCAGTTATCCGTTTATCTGCGTCTGCTGGATATATCGGTTCCGGTGGTATATGGACCGACTGCTGACGAGAATCCGTTCGCGTAGCCAAAGGAAGCCCGTCCTTACGAGTGGCTCGCACATTGGCTCCGAGTTCCTTCGGTGCACGCAGATCGCCGCACTCGCTCTGCGTCGTTCGCCAATAGCGGAGACTGTCAGACGCCCCTGCTCAACACGCGGTGAGTGCTAGCCCATCCCAAGACTTTGCTGGTCGTCGAAACCATCCAGTGTAGCGCGGTACCGCTGACCAGAAGTACGGTGCGGCCCAGTGCGTGCGGCATGGCAGGGGATTTGGTGCTATGCCTCTTCAGCATCGCGGCGGGATACAGGCGCATTGCTTGGCGTATTCTCCGCTGTTGTTCCTCTTGTAAGATCCGAAAGCTATCGAATTCAATATCATTGGCATTCCTAAGCATTTCAAACGAGCCCATGAACCGCCTCCTTCGTTCAGTCGCTTTCAATTAGTGAGTCGCCGCTCGCCAGATAAGAAGTGCGAGCATCAT
This sequence comes from Terriglobales bacterium, assembly GCA_035639935.1. Lineage (GTDB taxonomy): Bacteria > Acidobacteriota > Terriglobia > Terriglobales > Acidobacteriaceae > JAHFUA01. The sequence goes on along the minus strand of DASQXC010000064.1, from coordinate 3,023 downwards.
TCCGATCAGCCAGATCATCGGTTCCAGTTTCGTGGATCTGCGCGTGTTCCAGAAGCTCGCGAATGACAGAGAAAACCGGATTTCCGGAATTCGTCGGCGCATAAGATCTAGCTGAGTCGTCGGGCTGGAATATTTAAACTTTGGCTGGAAGCTTTGCAGGGGCACTCTGCATTACACTTGCCAAACATAAGTGCCCACAGATGTGTGCGCTGTGACAATCCGAGGTGTAATTTCTACCTCTTCGCGAGTGGTTTTTTACGGCCCTGAAACTTCGACCTCCGGACCTTTGATTTGGTAAACGACTTTTAGAGACCCTACGTCAGATTTTACCTCGGGCCGGTTCGGTTACCGCCGGAGAGGAATCTCACGGATGGTCAACTACTTTTCGAACTCTGGCGCCGAGGTGGACGCCGGTAGGTGGCCGTCGTTCTTCCCGAATGGCGCGGACGTCAATGCCGAGTTCCGCAACGGTCCGATCCAAGGTATTGCGGTGAACCCCGATCTTGCGTGCGGCTTGAACCTTGTTTCCGCTGGTTTCTTTCAAAACCGCAACAATGAAATGTTTCTTGAATTCGTGGACAGCTTCGGAGTAGAGGATTCCTCCGTGGTACATGCGCGAAACGAGAGCGTCCAGTTGATCTCTTACCGCGCCCGTGTCCGCATGCCCCACGTGTGGTGCTGGCTGCAATTCCATGGCGCAGCTTTGAAGCTGCCTGCTCACTGAATTGGGCAGAACGGCTGGTCGCAAACCAATTGCGCTCTGGTTTGTTGTACTTAGCAACATCGTCTGCTCTAACTTCCGTGCAATCAGCTCTGTGAAAATCACCGTAGTATCGGAGGAGGTAGCGGAGATGATCCAGAGTAAAAAATAAGGAGGGCAGTGAAAAGACGACAGATACGGAGGAGGTACCGGGGAATTTATGGCCCGAGCAAACCAAGACGGGTTGCCCTACCCCTGAAGGCCTGCTTAAGCTGCGGCCCGGACGCTGGGCCTCCCACTGCTTGCGTGCCGTCGCCAGATCTTGCGATCCATGCTTATGGAGCACGGCGCGTGGCGCTGTCGCCAGTTCATCGTTGTCCGTGTACGCTACCATGATGGAGCGGCCTTGCTTAAGCAGTTCACGGTAGAAGAGCACGTTATCGTGGGGAACGCCTGTGTCCAGGGTCTTTTCGGTTTCCGCACCCAAAGCTGCCCCGATGGCCGCGCCGCCGGCTCCAAGGAGTGCCCCGGCGGCGATGCCAAGTGCATATACCAGACCTACACCCGGACCCAATGAGGCTGGCGAGCCCGCTTCCCGGTCCCGCCCCCACACCACCGCCCACCATCCGCCGACGTAGCCGGTGACCGCTTTACCTATACCCGGCGATCTGCGGCGCAACTATCGCCTGGTGCTTTGGGCGGGCACGGCCCTGATGATTGCGTCCTGAAAAAGCCTTTTCCTCGGAGGAGGCGCTCTCTCGTTCGATTTGCGTAAGCCGTTTCAGTACGGCATCCTTCTTGCGGCTCTCTCAGAGCGCTCGATGTATGGCCTCAGAATATTCACTAGTATTTGAGCTTCTGGACAGCTATTCCAGAAGCCAGCATTCTTGCTTCCTGGCCGAGATGTTCCTGAACGAGGCCCGGACACAATACATTCTTTGTTTCCGTCCAGCGGAGGGCACCAGGAACTCGCCCAATCGATATGCTTGCCGGTATCTGCGCATTGGATTAGATGAAGCAAGAACCGTGAACCATACACAAAGACTTACGCCGTCCATAACTGAGATGTTGGATAGGGAGCTTACGGCACTGGGCCGACGGGCATAGACGTGTCCCGCCAATCAATTCTCCCTCCCAGACCGGCTCCCGGGCCCATCGGTTAAACTGCGCTTGTGGGCATAGGCGATCAGCTTGGGCTGATTTTCCCAGTCGTTACTGCGAGGCGGGTATGGCGAGTCGCCGATCTTGTCGGTGCGGCCCGCACCTCGCTCGAACGCGAATACACAGACGTGTGGGTGGAAGGCGAGATCTCCAATTTTCGCAGTGCCGATTCCGGGCACCTCTATTTCACACTGAAAGATGGCGACTCCCAGTTGCGCATCGTGATGTTCCGTTCCTCGGCACGGCTTTTGCGCTTTAAGCCGGCCGATGGGCTACAGGTGATCGCGCGCGGGCGCCTGACCATCTACGAGCCGCGCGGCGAGCTGCAGCTATCCACCGAGTACTTGGAACCCAAAGGCGCGGGGGCGCTGCAGATCGCGTTCGAGCAGCTCAAGGCCAAGCTGGCGGCCGAAGGACTCTTCGATGCTGCCCGCAAAAAGCCGCTGCCGGCACTGCCCAGGCGGATCGGCATCGTGAGCTCGCCGCGTGGCGCCGCCCTTCACGACATGCTCAACATTCTTCGCCGCCGTCACGCCAACGTGCCCATCCTCATCTATTCCGCGCAGGTGCAGGGCGAAGCCGCACCCAGCGAGGTGCGCGCCGGCATCCAGTACTTCAATCGGGCAAAGAGCGTGGACGTGATCATTGTGGCCCGCGGGGGCGGGTCCATTGAAGACCTGGCGGCGTTCAATGAGGAAGGCCTGGCGCGCGCCATCGCCTCCTCCGCCATTCCGGTGATCTCCGCCATTGGCCATGAGACCGATTTCACCATCGCCGATTTTGTTGCCGACCTGCGCGCGCCCACGCCCTCTGCCGCGGCTGAACTGGTGATCGAATCGCGGCACCAACTCGAACAGCGGATTGCCGGCTTGCGGCAGCGGCTGGCGCGCGGCGCGCGCTATCGTTTACTGATGGCGCGGCAAGCGCTCATGGAGTGGGCGCAACACGCGGCCTTCGCGCGCATCCACGATGCGCTGGGCCGTCGTCAGCAGCGGGTCGACGATCTGGTTTATCGCCTGGCCGCCGCCGAACACCGGCTGCTTCGCGAGTACCGTAGCCGTCTGGACGTGGCCGGCGCTCGCATCCGGCATTTCGACGTCCGGCGGCAGCTTGCAGGCATCTCTCGCGAGATCGATTCCCGCACCTCCGCCCTGGCGGCGGC
>DASQXC010000063.1:0-3484 GCA_035639935.1 Terriglobales bacterium | reverse complement strand
AAGCACGCGCGACCGCCACACCCAGGCCCGTAAGCCCCATGGTAAGGCCACCGGCCAGACCGGAAATGAACAGTGCGAGGGTGGGGCGCGTCAGTTCATCTCGAGCGTTGTTCGACACACCTTCAAAGATCTCGTGAGCAGTACGACGCTGGCTTCCGGGAGGGCCGCTTACCAACTTCGGTCTCAGTGGATTTGCCATGACCGCCTCAAGCGGCCTCAGTCTCTCCACCCAGAAGCGTAAGTACTTCTCCGGTGATATAGCTGGAATCAGCTTCTGAGGCGAAGAAGACGAAGGCGGGCGCGATCTCCTCCGGCTGCGCGGGACGTCCCATTGGTACATCCTGTCCATGTTTGCCGGCTTTTTCTGCCGGCTTGTCAGCGATGTTCAGCGGGGTCCATACAGGCCCCGGGGCAACACAATTGACGCGAATCTGGCGTTCCACAAGGTTCTGTGCCAGCGACTTGGTGAAGGCATGAATGGCCCCTTTGGTGGAAGCGTAGTCAAGCAATTGGCTGCTGCCGCGCAGGCCCGTTATGGAACCGCAGTTAACAATCGCACTGCCCGGCTTCAGGTGAGGCAGTGCGTATTTCGCCAGATAGAAGTAACCATAAATATTGGTGCGGAAAGTCTGGTCCCACTGCTCTTCGGTCAACTGCTCAAGCTTCTCCTGGTGCTGCTGAAAGGCGGCATTGTTAACCAGGATGTCCAGTCTGCCGAACTCTTGAATCGTGCGCTCGACAGCTTCACGGCAGAATTCTGGCTGGCTGACATCGCCCGGAAGCAGCAAGCAGCGACGGCCCTCTTCTTCGACTGCCTGTCGGGTTTCCTCGGCGTCACTCTGCTCTTGCGGAAGATAGATAATAGCCACGTCGGCGCCTTCACGGGCATAAAGCACCGCGACCGCCCGCCCGATTCCGGAGTCGCCACCGGTGATCAGAGCAATCTTGTCCTGAAGTTTCCCACTCGGCCGGTATGCTGGCGCCTGGTACCGCGGACGCGGCTCGATGCGAGATTCCAGCCCCGGCTTCTCTTGCTGTTGGGCGGGAAAGGGAGGTTTCGGTTCTTTCACTTCAGGGGATTCTCGGACTGGAAACTCGTGGAGGCTGGCCGTGCGTTCAGTTTCAGCTTTGGAAGTCGGTCGTGGCTTCGAAGTCGCGCGCGCTCGCGCCATGGGTGTCTCCTGGACGAACAGATTGCGTGCGGGCACCGCTCTTGCAGCATGACCGCACTCCGACAGTAGATGCATGTGAAGCGCGGTCTTCTGTCTTAAGCAAGCGGCGCCAGTTCAAATGTCGCAGGATCGCCTCTGTGCCTCCGTAGCTCCGTGGCTGAAAAGGTGCCGCGGGCTATTTGCTTTGCGAGCCGACTCTGGCTTTTTGTTGCTTCTCGCCTGGAGGTGGCGGGATGGTGATGTCCCACTTTGCGACAGGCCCGAGCGCGGCTAGTTGCTTGCCAATCTCCTGAGGGTTGCCGACTACCAAGATTGCGAACTGCTCCGAGTGGATGTACTTCCTGGCCACCCGGGCAACGTCTTCGGCCGTGGTCTTCTCGATACCAGCGCGGTAGCGTTCGAGGAAATCGAGTGGATAGCCGTAGAACTCATATCCCATCTGCTCGCGCAGTATCTTCGCCTTGGTATCGAAGTTGAAGATGAAGGCATTGAGGATGGCATCCTTGGCCGACCGCAGCTCTTCGCCTGTGGGAGGATCATTGATCAGCTTCTGCAGTTCCTGTTTGAGGCCTTCGACAGCTTCCGCAGTGGTGGTGCTCTTGGTACCCATAGCGAGGCGAAAAATACCAGGGTGGTCAAACGCGGAACCGATCCCGCCGCCCACGGCGTACGCCAGCCCCCTTTCCGTTCGAAGATTCTTGATGAGCCGCGAGGAGAAGCCGGCGCCGAAGGCGTAGTTCATCACTTCCACCGGGAAGTAATCGGGATTGTTGCGCTCGATCCCCAAGGCGACCATCTGAATCTCGCTCTGGTTCACATCTTCCTTGGCGACGTAGTAAAGCTGCGGCTTCGCGGGAGTGAAGGTGATTTCAGCGCGCGGCGCTTCCGCCCCTTTCGGCCAAGAGGCAAAGGCTTGGCGGATGCGAGCTTCCATCGCTGCGGAATCGAAATCTCCGACCACGCCGAAGATTATGTTGTTGGGGTGGACATATTTCCGATGCCACTCGATCAGGTCCTCGCGGTTGACCGCCGCCACGGTGGCGTATTCGGGAATGCGCGCATAAGGGTTCTGTGGACCGTAGGCGAGTTGGGTAGACACGCGGCGTGCAATCTGGTCGATATCGTCGTTGCGGCGCGAGATCGCTGTATCAAGCTGGAACTTGGCGAGGCCGATCTTATCCTCGCGGAAAGCAGGATTCTGTAGCACATCCACGAAGACCTTGAAGACGTCCTCGAAATCCGGTTTCAGGCAGCTAAAGCTGATACCGGTGGAATCGACCGAGCCGTCGGTCTCCACCTTGGCGGCGCGCGCCTCCAGGAAGTCGTCGAGTTCATCACCGGTCTTGTCCTTGGTACCGCCGGTGCGCCACACTTCGCCATAGATGTCCGCCAGTCCGACCTTAGCTACGGGCTCCAGGCGGGAGCCGCCGCGGATGCGCATTACGCCGTCAATCAAGGGCAACTCGTGATCTTCCTGCAGCAGCAGCACCATTCCGTTCGGCAGCACAACCCGCTTTGGGATTTGGGGATGGAACTCGGGAAGCGGCGGAGTCCTGATCTTTTGCAGCTCGGGGTCTGTGGTTCGGGATGGCGGCGCCGGCGCTTTCTGCCCTTTCGCGGCAGACACGAGGGACATCAACAGCACTGGAACCAGGAGAGCCAAATGCACTCGCCGCTTCATTGCTCCTTCTCTCCCTCAGGGGTGCGCGACCCAGGTATTGTCTCGATCATCCCGACGGTCCGGTTGGTAGGCAGGAAGGTCTTGTTGGCGACGCGTCGGATATCCTCCTTCGTGACCTTGTCGATGCGCTCCACCGAGCGAAACACTTCCCGCCAATCGCCATAGCGGAGTTGGTAAATCGCGAGCTGAAAAGCCAGGCCGGCATTGTCGGCCAAGCCGCGAATGAGATTGGCTTTAGCGCGCGTCTTCACCGTTTTCAGCTCTTCATCGGTGATGTAGGAGGTCTTCAGCCGCTCAACCTCTTCGTGGATGGCGTTGCGCATCTCCTCCGGCGTGTGCCCGGGCAGCGGGACGGCATCGAAGGCGAATAGGTGTTCATATTTGTTTCCAGGAAAACCGCTGAATCCTTCCGCTTCCGCTGCGATTTTCTTGTCGCGGACCAAGGCGCGGTAAAGGCGCGAGGTGCGCCCGTTGGACATGAGATCGCTAATCGCATCGTACACGGCGTCATCAGGATCGCGGAAATTCGGCCGATGATAGCCCTCAACATAGAACGGCTGTGAGGTCTCGCGCAGCACCACTTCCCGCTCGGAGTTCTGGGGAGGCTCCGAGCTATGTAAGGGAGCGGGCT
>DASQXC010000062.1:0-5070 GCA_035639935.1 Terriglobales bacterium | reverse complement strand
TACGGCGAATCCTGCAGGTGGGAAGAGGAACAGGGCGAAGATGACGGCGGCCACAATCGATCCAAGAGTTCCGGCCAGGGCTCCAAAGAACCGGGCGCAACCCAGTAGCACCGTCACAAAACCTAGGGGGAAGAGAGCGTCGTAACGGTTGCCGCCCAAGAGCAAACAAACCACAGCGGCCGCAAGCCCACAAACAGCGGTTCCCAGCGCCGTGCCGATTGCTTTGTTCGAATGCAAACTGTGCGTAGCGCGATAGGTCCGGTAGGAGGCGGAAAGACATGCGGCAAGAATTCCGACAAGATCGTTCTGTTGGACGATACGAACTATCTTCCTAATCCCGAGACCAAACATGCAACCCATCGCAAAAGCCAGCAGGAAACCGCAGGACATCCATCACCTCGCAATCACATCAAGATGCCGCACTGCTGGCCAGAGTTGGCCGGCGGCTCCGGGCGGCTACGACTCCCCACGAGTACGGCGTTAATCGATAATGCTCGTCGGCTCTCGGTCTTCGGTCGTCGGCCGCTGCTCCGTTGCTTTCTTCCGACAGACTGGCCCCACGACCTAAGGCCGACGGCCGACGACTCTCGGGGAGGCTCGCGTGCACCGATCTGCTGGTGTTCTCTGTTTGTGCCTGCTGCTTGCCACCTCTGGCTGGGCAATGGACACGTTGAAAGCTGGCGCAGCGCAGTCGGTCATCACGCCTGAACTGGCTGGCCACAGGATCTATCTTGCTGGGTTCGGACACAACCGCATTGCCACGGGCGTGCACGATGAACTCTATGCGCGCTGCTTGGCGCTGAACGTGCGGACCCGAACCCTGGTTCTCTGCTCCGCCGATCTCATCGGCTTGTTCTACGACGATGTTGTCACCGTCCGCCAAGCCTTCCAGGCAAAGGCGCCGGGCACGTTCCTGATTATCGCTTGCACGCACACCCATGCGGGGCCCGATACTCTGGGGCTCTACGGCCCTACACCGCTGCAGACGGGAAGCGACCGAAAATACCTGAAGTGGGTGGACGAGCGTATCGCTTCGACGGCCGCCGACGCGGTGCGCTCCATGCAACCAGCGCGCCTGGAACTGGCGCGCGACGACCATCCGCTGCTGGGACTGTTGCAAGGGGCGGACCGACCGCCGCTGGTCAAAGATCCATTTCTCTTCGTGATGCGCCTGGTCGCGCGTTCAAGCGGGCGGACTATCGCGACCGTGATCAACTGGAGCGATCATCCCGAGGTGCTCGGCCGCAAGAATACGCAGATCACTTCGGACTATCCGCACTGGGTCCGCAGCTATCTGGAGAAGCGATTCGGCGGCGTCGCCCTGTTCTTCAGCGGCTCCATCGGCAAGCTCTCGCCGCTCGGCGATCAGGTCGCGCTACTCGATCCCGAGACCGGCAAGATCGCCGAGGATGGCACTTGGCGCAAAGCCGAACTCCTGGGGACCGAGGTCGGCCGGTTGGCCGAACGCGCGCTGAAGAGTGCCCAACAGGTGAATCCCGATTCGCTCGTCATCCGGAGCGCCACCATATTTGCGCCGATGCACAATGCGCATTTTCGGCTGGCCGAATCGGTGGGCCTCTTCGCCGGACGCAAGCCGCTCTACACGGATGGCAGACTTGATCCAGCTACGGAAGAGCGGGAGGTCCCAGATGTGGGCCGTGTGAAATATCCGACGGGCCGAGACATCCAGACCGAAGTGGACTACATTCAGTTGCGGGCGCGTGGTCGCGCGGTCGCCGAAATCGTAACCGTCCCCGGTGAGATCTATCCCGAGCTGGTTAATGGCGGCGCCGCTCGCTATTCGGGTGCGGATTATCCGCAAGCTCCGTTCGAGCCTGTCCTGCGGGAACAACTCCACAGTCGTTATCAGTTCATCTTTGGCCTCAGCAATGATGAGATCGGCTATCTGATTCCAAAGGCAGAGTGGGACGAAGAGCCACCTTGGCTGATGAATGCTGTGAAACCTTGGTATGGCGAAATCAACTCCGTAGGTCCGGAAGCTGCTGGCGTGGTGCTGCGCGCCTTGGCGACTCTAATACGGCCTTAAATCGCAACGGGGATGCCGACGTTTAACGGCATCCCCGGCATCAGCTCAGGCTACCTCCCGCCGCGCGAGCTTCTCTCCGAGAAAGTTCACCAGCTCAGAGTTGACTTGCTCCGCGTGTGTCCAGGTTATGCAGTGCGGCCCATCTTTCACTGTTATCAATCGAGCAGCCTTGATCAGCTTAGCGGTCCGCAGTCCCGAGGCCTCGATAGGCACAATGCGGTCGGCGTCTCCGTGAATCACCAAAGCAGGAACATCGACGCGGCTTAAATCCTGCCGGAAGTCCTCGTGCCAGGTGGGCACGCAAGCGAGACTCGCTGTTGCAGAGGCGCCAGCGGCAATGTTCCAGCTCGCCTGCACGGCCTGTTCGCTGACGCGCTTCCCCAGCAGCAGGTCTGTGTTGTAGAAATTCTTGAAAAACCCGGTGAAGAACGCGTAACGGTCTGCGGCTACGGCCTTTTGGACCCCTTCGAAGACGCTGCCGTCCACGCCCTCTGGGTTGTCGGGCGTTTTCAGCAGGAATGGCGGGATCGCAGCGATGAATGCCACTTTGCTCACGCCTTTTGACCCGTACTTGCCCAGGTAGCGCGCAGTTTCGCCGCCGCCCATCGAAAAACCGACCAAGGCGAAATCACGCAGTTCGAGCTCTGTGACGAGTTTGTGCAGGTCCTCGGCGAAGGTGTCGTAGTTGTAGCCGGTTGTTGGCTGGCTGGACTTGCCGAACCCTCTGCGGTCATAGGTGATGACCCGATAGCCGGCAGCCAAAAGCGCCGCAACCTGTTTCTCCCAGGAGGCGCCGCTCAGCGGATAGCCGTGGATGAGGACAACCGGCTTACCCGAGCCGTGGTCCTCATAATAGAGATCAATGTTGCCCGAGTTTTCCTTGCCGACGCTAACGTATGGCATGAGACTCTCCTTTCAGGGAGCGGGTAGTAGGTTGATGGTCATTGATCAGTCGTCGAGACGGTTACGGTGAGGCGCATTCTTCAAATGTCGCGTTGGATCTCGGACAAGAACCAGGTGCGGCGCTCGGTTTCATCGATCCAGACTTCGATCATGCTGGCGGTAGCCACATCGTTGTGCCGCTCACAGATTTCGTGAGCCGACCTCAAGAACCGGGTCAGTTGCTGGTTGTCATCACGGAGTTCCGCCATCATCTTCTGCGGGGCAACGAACTCCTCGTTGTTGTCTTGCAGACGCTGGTTGCGTGAGATGTCGCTGATGGAATGCAGGGTGCTGGCCCCAATCTTGCGTGCTCGTTCTGCGATATCGTCGGTCATGGCGAAGATTTGTTGCGAGTGCTCGTCGAGCAGCAGGTGATAGTCGCGAAATTGCCGTCCGCTCATGTGCCAATGAAAGTTCTTCGTCTTCACGTACAACGTGAAAACGTCGGCGAGCAGTTGGCGCAGGGCGCGTGCTATCTCGGCAACCCCATGCTCGTCGAGGTCAGTCGGCACCTCCAGCGCGCGTTTTTCTCGTTCCACTAGGTGGGCTGTGGCACTCTTTGGCATCGTTGGCCTCCTCAAAATCGGGTGGTAAGTTCTGGGACCATGTTGAGATGCAAGCGCAAAGCCCGACGGCACAAATGTTTTTCTGTGCACCGGAGGAGACCTGCTCAAGAACACCAGTTCACCTCGACTTTGGTTGACCGCTTTTCGCGACCACCCCTACAATCAAAATTCCTCTGCATCAGTCCTGTTCAATGGCGCTGCGCCTGTTCAACACGCTTTCCGGCAAGGTGGAGGAGTTTCAGCCGCAGGAGGACAGCCTCGTCCGCATGTATTCCTGCGGGCCGACGGTTTACGACTATGGCCACGTCGGTAACTTCCGCACCTTTGTGTTCGTGGACATCCTGCGGCGGTTCCTGCAGCAGAGCGGCTACAAGCTGAAGCACGTCATGAACATCACCGACGTGGATGACAAGATCATCCGCAATGCCGCCAACCAAGGCGTCTCGGTCAGCGAGTACACGAAAAAATACGAGCAGGCCTTCCGCGAGGACATGCAGACGCTCAACCTGCAGGCGCCCGAGCTGATCGTGCGCGCTACTGAGAACATCCCTGCGATGGCGGAGTTCATCGCGGAGCTGTCTAAGAAGGGTTATGCTTACCGCGCCGATGACGGCTCGTACTACTTCCGCATCGCAAAATTCCCCGACTACGGCAAGCTTTCCAAGAAGGACTTCACAGGGATCGAGACTGGCGCGCGCGTGGACGTGGACGAGTACGACAAGGACAACGCCCGCGACTTCGCGCTCTGGAAAGCCCCGAAGCCAGGGGAGGCGTCGTGGGAGACGCCGATCGGACGCGGGCGTCCGGGCTGGCACATCGAGTGCTCGGTGATGGCCCTGAAATATCTGGGCGACACGCTCGACATGCACCTCGGCGGCGAAGACCTCATCTTCCCTCACCACGAGAACGAGATCGCGCAATCCGAAGCGCTGACCGGCAAGCCCTTTGCGCGCTTCTGGGTGCACGCGCGTTTCCTCTTGGTCGAAGGCGAGAAGATGTCCAAGAGCCTCGGCAACTTTTACACTCTGCGCGACCTGGTGTTGAAGGGCCACAAGCCTTCCTCAATCCGTTACCTGCTCACTTCGGTGCCTTACCGCAAGCAGCTCAACTTCACCTTCGACGGTCTGAAGCAGGCGGCCAGCTCGGTCGAGCGACTGCGCAATTTCAAGCTGCGTCTGGAGACCGGACACTTCGAGCCGGGCGCCAACACTAAGATGGCTGCCTTGGCCCGCGCTACCAGCGAGCGCTTCACTGCCGCGCTGGCGGATGACCTGAACACTGCCGAGGCGCTGGCGGCGATCTTCGATATGGTGCGCGAGGTAAATGCCGCAGCCGATGCTGGCGAAGTGAAGCGAGATGACATTGCGCCGCTGCTGGCCGTTATGCAGCAGTTCGACGAAGTCTTCGATGTACTCCGCGACAACGACGCGCCCAAGATCGCTCGCATCCTCGAGTGGGCGAAGAACGCAGGGAAAGGCGGTGCGGCGGCCGAGATCGAAAGTGCGCCGGCAATGA
>DASQXC010000061.1:0-7478 GCA_035639935.1 Terriglobales bacterium | reverse complement strand
GAGCCCTCCTGCCTTGTGCGGCACAATTCCAAGGTTATCAGCCTGGCATTGCGAGGCGCGCTTGAGAATCTTACCTTGGGCGACCTGATGCAGCCCATGGAACTGGCGGGCATCAAGGCCCGCAACAACCTGGTTTCTGTCAACTTGATCAGTGGGGGAGTGCAATGACCACACCAGCCAGTGCCATTCAGGACTTTACGAACCGGGAATACAAGTGGGGTTTTGTGACCACGGTGGAGGAAGATCGTATCCCAAAAGGCCTGAATGAGGACATAATCGGTCTGATTTCGGAGAAGAAGCACGAGCCGGAGTTCATGCGGGAGTGGCGCCTGAAGGCGTATCGCCACTGGGCGAAGCTGGAGAAGGCGGAGGCCGAACCTAAGTGGGCCAACATCCACTATGGCCCGATCGACTATCAGGCTATCACTTATTATTCAGCACCCAAGCAGAAGCCGAGCCTGAAGAGCCTGGACGAACTCGACCCGGAGATCCTGCGCACTTACGAAAAGCTGGGGATTCCCCTCGAAGAGCAGAAGCGTCTGGCCGGGGTCGCGGTAGATGCCGTTTTCGATAGCGTTTCGGTTGCGACTACGTTCAAGGAGAAGCTGGCCGAGGCGGGCGTGATCTTCTGCTCGTTCTCCGAGGCGGTGCAGAACCATCCTGAGCTGGTGAAGAAGTACCTGGGCTCGGTGGTGCCCTACAGCGACAACTTCTTTGCAGCACTGAACGCCGCCGTTTTTAGCGACGGGTCTTTTGTGTATGTGCCCAAAGGCGTTCGCTGTCCTATGGAGCTCTCGACGTACTTCCGCATCAACGCCGCCGAGACCGGGCAGTTCGAGCGCACGCTGATCGTCGCCGATGAAGGCGCCTACGTCAGCTACCTCGAGGGTTGTACCGCGCCCATCCGCGACGAGAACCAGTTGCACGCCGCGGTCGTTGAGCTCATAGCGCTCGATAATGCGCAGATCAAGTACTCGACCGTGCAGAACTGGTATCCCGGCGACAAAGAGGGCCGCGGCGGGATCTATAACTTCGTCACCAAGCGCGGCCTGTGCGCTGGCGTGAACTCAAAAATTTCGTGGACGCAGGTGGAGACAGGCTCGGCCATCACCTGGAAATATCCGAGCTGTATTCTGAAGGGCGACAACTCGATAGGCGAGTTCTACTCGGTGGCGCTGACTAACAACTATCAGCAGGCCGATACCGGTACGAAGATGATTCACATGGGTAAGAACACGCGCTCGACGGTTGTATCGAAGGGCATTTCCGCCGGACACGGCCAGAACACGTACCGCGGGCTCGTGAAGATCCTGAAAAACGCCGTAGGGGCGCGCAACTACACGCAATGTGACTCGCTGCTGATCGGCGATAAGTGCGGCGCGCACACTTTCCCGTACATCGAGGTGAAGAATGCTAGTGCTCGCATGGAGCACGAGGCCTCGACCTCCAAGATCGGTGAAGACCAGATGTTCTATCTGCGCCAACGCGGTTTGAAGACCGAAGACGCTGTGTCGATGATCGTCAACGGCTTCTGCAAGCGCGTTTTCCGCGAGCTGCCAATGGAGTTCGCGGTCGAGGCACAGAAGCTGCTCAGCGTGAGCTTGGAAGGCAGCGTGGGATGAAGAAAAGCAGGCCCCTCGACTCGCGCTCGGGACGACATCCATTAGGAGTCGAAAGAGGAACACAAACGAATGAGTCTCCTGGAAATCAAAAATCTCCACGTTAGCGTGGACAATCACGCAATTCTCAAGGGCATCGATCTGGTCGTCGATGCCGGCGAGGTGCACTCCATCATGGGGCCGAACGGCTCTGGTAAGAGCACGCTGGCGCAAGTGCTGGCCCGCCGCGAGACTTACAACGTCACCGCTGGCGAGGTGCTTTACAGCGGCAAGGACCTGTTGGCAATGAAGCCTGAGGAGGCGGCCTGCGAGGGCCTTTTCATGGCATTCCAATATCCGGTGGAGATCCCCGGAATTTCGAATGCTTATTTCCTCCGCTCGGCGGTCAATGCCATCCGCAAGTACCGCGGCGAAGAGGAAATGGACGCCATGGACTTCATCCCCTACTACAAACAGAAGCTGAAGCTGCTGGAGATGGACGAGCGCTTCATGAACCGCTCGGTCAACGAGGGCTTCTCAGGGGGCGAGAAGAAGCGCAACGAGATCGTGCAAATGGCAGTGCTCGAGCCTAGGCTCGCCATCCTCGACGAAACCGACTCCGGCCTCGACATTGATGCGCTGAAGGTCGTGGCCAAGGGGGTGAACGCCATGCGCTCGCCAGACCGGGCCATTGTCCTGGTCACGCACTACCAGCGCCTGTTGAACTACATCGTGTCCGACGCCGTGCACGTGCTGGTGGACGGGCGCATCGTCAAGTCAGGCGGACCGGAACTGGCGCTCGAACTCGAAGAGAAGGGCTACGCTGCGCTTGAAGGCGCTGCCGTGGGGGCGTGACGAGTCGATGTCGCTGGCCACCACAACTCCGGAATTGCAGAGCTACCTCGACGCCTTCACGCGGTTTGAGAAGAGCGCGCCAGGCCACGACCTGGGCTGGTTGCACACACTGCGCCAGGACGGCTTCGCGCGCTTCTCCGAGTTGGGCTTCCCTACAACGCACGATGAGGACTGGCGCTTCACGAACATCGCAGCCATCTCGCGTACCAGATTCCAGTTGTCCGATAGCGTAGAGACGCAGCATGCTGCGTCTCTAGAACCAGGTGCGTTAGATGGCTTTCGCATTCCGGGCGCGGCTTGCCAACTCGTCTTCGTGAACGGCCGTTATGCACCAGAAGTGTCGTCGCTGGGCGAGCGTCCCAAGGGCGTCCACGTTAGCAGCCTGGCAGCCGCCATCAACAGCGATGCTGCCGGCCTGGAAGACCATCTTGGCCGTTATGCCAGTTTTGGTCGCGATGCTTTCACCGCGCTTAACAGCGCGTTCTTTACCGATGGCGGACATGTTTACATTGCGCGCGGAGTCGTGCTTGAGGCGCCTATCTGCCTACTCTACGTCTCGACCGGCAACAGCGCTCCGTTAATGGCCCACCCGCGCAACTTGGTTATTGTGGCAGAGAACTCGCAGGCCACTGTGGTCGAGGACTACGTCTCGGTCAACAGCGGGGTGATGTTCTCGAATATCGTGACTGAACTCGTTGCTGGCGAAGGCGCGGTGGTGGCGCATTACATGATCGAGCGCGAGGACATGCAGGCGCTGAACGTCTCCACCTTGCGCATCCAGCAGGAGCGCAATGCCAATGTGGAGTCGCATTCGGTGCTGCTTGGCGGCGCGCTAGTCCGCAACAATGTGCATCCGGTGTTGGCAGGCGAAGGCGGGGAGTGTCTGATCAACGGCCTTTATATCGGCAAAGGCCGGCAGCACATGGACAACTACATGCTCGTCGAGCACGCGAAACCGCACTGCAACAGCCGGCAATTTTATAACGGCATTCTCGACGAGCAGGCGCATGGCGTCTTCCACGGGCGCATCATCGTGCACAAGGACGCGCAGAAGACCGACGCCAAGCAAACCAATCGCAACCTTCTGCTTTCCGATGAAGCGCAAATCGACACCAAGCCGCAGCTCGAGATCTATGCCGACGACGTGAAGTGTACGCACGGCGCCACTATCGGCCAGGTCGAGGAGAACGCGCTCTTCTACCTGCGGTCGCGCGGACTGGACGAGGCCGCGGCGCGGCGTCTGCTGCTGTACGCCTTTGCGAGCGAGTGTCTGGACCGCATGCGGACCGGCCCGGTACGCACGTATCTGGAGGGTTTGACCAGCCGTTGGCTGCCTGCGGGTAAGACCGCAGGGCGCACGTCTATCGCGGAAGTTGAAAGGAATTGGGAGGAACTGGGATGACCAGCGCTGCTGCCAATGTGATTACCCGCAAATTCCCGGTCTCCGGCCGGCATGCGACTTTCGATGTCGAGAAGGTACGTCGTGACTTCGCCATCCTCCACCAGAAGGTGAATGGGAAGCCGCTGATTTATCTGGACAATGCCGCGACGGCCCAGAAGCCCGAGTCTGTGCTGCGCACCATCGACAAGTACTACCGCGAGTACAACTCCAACATCCATCGCGGCGTGCACTATCTTTCAGAACGTGCGACGCAGGCTTATGAGCAAGCGAGGGCGGCCGCGCAGCGCTTCATCAATGCCGGAGATCCAAGTGAAATCATCTTCGTGCGCGGCACCACCGAGGCCATCAACCTCGTCGCGCAGACGTATGGCCGGCAGCACGTAGGTGCGGGCGACGAGATCATCGTTTCCGCCATGGAGCATCACTCCGGCATCGTGCCGTGGCAGATCCTTTGTCAAGAGAAGGGCGCGAAGCTGCGGGTCATCCCCATCAACGATCAAGGCGAGCTTCTACTCGAGGAGTACGAGAAGATGCTCGGCCCGAAGACGAAGTTCGTCTCCGTAGTGCACGTCTCGAATGTCCTGGGGACGATTAATCCCGTGCGCGAGATCATCGAGCTGGCCCACGGGCACGGCGTGCCGGTGCTGCTCGATGGCGCGCAGGCTGCGCCGCACGTCAAAGTGGACGTGCGCGCGCTCGACTGTGATTTCTATGCTTTCTCGAGCCACAAGCTCTACGGTCCAACAGGTGTCGGGGTGCTTTACGGCAAGGCGCAGTTGCTGGACGCCATGCCTCCCTACCAGGGCGGCGGCGACATGATCAGTTCCGTCACCTTTGAGAAGACCATCTACAACAAGGTGCCGCACAAGTTCGAGGCGGGTACGCCGAACATCGCCGGTGGCATCGGTTTGGGCGCGGCTATTCAATATGTGAGCAACTTTGATTGGGAGCAGGTGGAGGAGCATGAGCGCGAGGTGCTGGCCTACGCGACTGAGCGCATCTCATCCGTTCCGGGCGTGCGCCTGATCGGCACCGCGAGGGAGAAGGCGGCGGTGGTCTCTTTCGTGATGGAAGGCGTCCACGCCCACGATGTGGGCACAATCCTCGACCAGGAAGGGATCGCCATTCGCACCGGCCACCACTGCGCCCAGCCGCTGATGCAGCGCTTCGGCATTCCGGCCACGGCGCGCGCGTCTTTCGGCCTCTACAACCACAAGGCCGACGTGGACGCGCTGGTCGCCGGCCTGCACAGAGTACTTGAGGTGTTCCACTAATGCCGGACCTGCGCGAGCTCTATCAGGAGATCATCCTCGAGCACAGCAAGCAGCCGCGCAACTATCGCCCGCTGCCTGGGGCGCAACACAAGGCCGAAGGCTACAACCCTCTGTGTGGTGATCACTTCACCGTATACGTCAATCTCGAGGGCGAGGCCATTCGCGACATCAGCTTTGAAGGTTCCGGCTGCGCCATTTCCAAGGCCTCCGCCTCGATGATGACCCAGACTCTGAAAGGGAAAAGCCGCGCCGAAGCGGAAAAGATTTTCGAGCAATTTCATAAGCTGGTCACCGGGCAGGCCGAGGCGAACGGCGGAGAAGGCCTGGGCAAGCTGGCGGCGTTCTCTGGCGTCTCGGAATTCCCCGTGCGCGTCAAGTGCGCCACGCTCGCCTGGCACACACTGCAGGCCGCGCTCAAAGGCCAGCAGGAGACCGTGTCGACCGAGTAGGATGTGGTTTTGGGAAAATCCTTACTGGATTTGTCATCCTGAGCGATGCCCGAGCCGAGTGAGGCGAGGCGAGGGCCGCGAAGGATCTGGAGTCTTGCCGGACGGTTGAACCTGGGCCCATCCGGGACCATCCAACTCATAGGACGGTCTAGCAACAATGGAAACCGAGACTAAAGGACCGATTACTCTCTCGCGCGAAGTCGACGCCACACAGATTCCCATGGGCTGGCGTTTGAAGCTGCCCGCCGGAAGTACGGTGCGCGTCATGCAATCGCTGGGCGGCAGCTACACCGTCACCACCGACATCGGCTACATGGTCCGCATTGACGCCAAAGATGCCGATGCCCTCGGCATCACTCATGCGGTGCAGCCGGAAGCACCTGCTACACCCGGCGAATTTAACGAGCAGGCAGTCTGGGAGCAGATGAAGCAGGTTTACGACCCTGAGATCCCGGTTAACATCGTGGACTTGGGACTAATCTATGGCTGCGAGATCACGGACGTGGAAGGCGGCAAGCGAATTGAAGTAAAAATGTCCATGACCGCTCCCGGGTGCGGCATGGGGGACATTCTTCGCGGAGATGTGCACAACAAGCTCTCACGCTTGCCCGGGGTTAAAGAAGTGCAGGTAGATATCGTGTTCGATCCGCCGTGGAATCCAGGAATGATGTCCGAAGCTGCCCGCCTGAAGCTCGGCCTCGACCTGGACATGATGGGCGGCTCGCCCATGTATCGCTAATCCAAACGACCTGTCAGTTGTGCCTCAGTCGTGGTAAGGCTATCGCGCCACGGCCGCGCCTACCAGCGACTGAAACACCTTGAGGCCGTCCCTGGATCCCAGCAGGGCTTCGCTGGCGCGTTCCGGATGCGGCATCAGGCCCAGCACATTGCGTCCCGGGTTACAGATTCCGGCGATGTTGTCCAGCGATCCGTTGGGATTTTCCACATAGCGGAAGACGATGCGCTCATCGCGGCGCAGGTCGGCGAGGGTCTGCTCTTCACAGAAATAATTGCCTTCCATATGGGCGATGGGGATAGTCAGCAACTCGCCCTTCTGGCAAGCGTTGGTGAAAGGCGTATCTGTTGTCTCTACCCGCACCTGTACTGGCTTGCAGATGAACTTCAAGCCGGCATTGCGCATGAGAGCGCCCGGCAGCAGGCCGGCCTCGCAGAGGATTTGGAAGCCATTGCAGATGCCCAGCACCAGGCCGCCTTCACCGGCGAAGCGTGTCACTGATTCCATTATCGGGGAGAACCTTGCGATCGCACCGGTGCGCAAGTAGTCGCCATAAGCAAAACCGCCTGGGATAATGACAACGTCGCAGTCCTCCAGATCATGTGATTCATGCCACAGGAAGGTGGCCGGCTGCCCCAGTGTTGCTTGTATGGCATAGTACGCGTCGTGGTCGCAATTCGACCCGGGAAAGGTGATTACGCCGAATCTCATTGTTTTCGCTTGCCTCAGTCCGAGTCTAGCAAAGGATTGAGTCAGGGAGCCATTGATTCATTGAGCCATTGAACACCCACCTCAGAAGGGCCAATGACTCAACGGCTCAAATCCGATTTATCAGGAGTCCCCGGCGGCGGAGCAGTGTCCGGTCCCTCCCCAGGCCGTGGCCCGTGGAAGTGCTCCTCATGTCCGCCGAGACCCATGCGGTGATAAAAGAAGACGTCCCTTCCGCCGCGCCGGTGCTCGATGCTCTGCAGCTTCTTCCACTGCTCCACCGAGAGGACGCGCCGGATGGCCAGCATCATCATGGTGTTGGTTTTCTGCAGCCTGCCGTGCGCGGCCACGACTGCGTCCACCTGCGAGCCGACTTGCTGTTCGTTAGGCTGGTCGGCTTCGATCAGTGGCTGCAGCTTGGTTTCCTGCCGCTCGACGTCGGCATGCAGGTCGATC
>DASQXC010000060.1:0-2124 GCA_035639935.1 Terriglobales bacterium | reverse complement strand
TACTTTTAAGACTACCGTCTTACTGTTGGCCATGATGATCGTGTTGCGTTTTACTCGTGGTGTCAGTCCCTGACACCTCACAGGCGCCCTTTCATCCACCGCCCCAGGCTCCGAAGACGGCGATTACGATACCCAATACCTGCATGGCTTGGTTGTGGGAATAGAAGCCGGCCAGCAGCAGGCCGAGGCCTGCAACCAGCAGCAACAGGCGCCAGGATTTCAGTATGGATAAGGCGCGTTCCAAATGTCTCTTCTCCTGATGTCATCCGAACGAGCGCTGCTACCTTCGCGGCGCGAGTCTGCTGGCCGCTAAAGAAGAAACGCAGAGGACGCAGAGAAGCAGAGAAAAGATCTTTGCATCCTCACCGTTTTTCTCTGCGCCCTCTGCATTTGTGTTCGCTACGCGCGCTACATTTCTATGCTGCAACATCGTACCTTCTCGGTCGCGGCGGGATCAGCGACGTGTCCACCGGCTCGAACTCGAACCTGGGCTCGTCAACGTCGGGCGCGAATGAGGCCTTGGTGGTCTTGAGCCAATTCTTGTCGTCGCGGTCCGGGAACTCTGGCTTGTAGTGGGCGCCGCGCGATTCGTTGCGCAGCCCGGCTCCCTGCGTGATCACCCGCGCCAGTTGCAGCATGTTGTAAAGCTGGCGCGCGAAAACCAGCGTAGGGTTTGCCCACAGGCTCTTGTCGCTCAAATTGATATGCTGAAAACGTTCAAGCAGCTCGCACAGCTTGGCGTCCGTCGCCTGCAATTCCTTGTTGTAGCGGATGACGGTACAGTTCCTGGTCATCACGTCGCCCAGTTCGCGCCACAGGCGGAACGGGTTCTCCGTGCCGTCGGACCTCATCAGGCGTGCGTTCATCTCCTCTTGCCCTTTTCGCTCTGCCTCGAAACAGCCGTTGGAAGAGAGCCCAGGCACGTTTTTGGCGTATTTCACCGCTGCGGGTCCGGCAACGAAGCCGCCCCAAATGCAGGACACCAGCGAATTCGCGCCCAGGCGATTAGCGCCGTGGTACTGGTACTCGCACTCACCCGCCGCATAAAGCCCGGGGATGTTCGTGGATTGCAGAAAGTCCACCCACAGCCCGCCCATTGTGTAGTGCATTCCGGGGAAGACTTTCATGGGGACTTCGCGCGGGTCGTCGCCCACGAACTTCTCGTAGATCTCCAGGATGCCTTCCAGCTTATGGTCGAGAATCTTGCGATCAATGTGGGTGAGGTCGAGATAAACCATCGGCTGGCCATCAATTCCGAGCCCATGCTCATAGACCACTTTATGGATGGCGCGCACGGCCACATCACGCGGTACCAGGTTGCCGTACTTCGGATACCACTCCTCCAGGAAGTACCAGCGCTCGTTCTGCGGGATGGAGCGCGGATCCCGCTTATCGCCCGGCTGCTTTGGCACCCAGACGCGACCGCCCTCGCCACGCGCCGATTCCGACATCAGCCGCAGCTTGTCTTCGCCCGGAATCGAGGTGGGGTGTACTTGGATGAATTCGCCGTTGGCGTAGTAGGCGCCCTGCTGATAGAGCGCCGATTGCGCCGATCCGGTGCACACCACCGAGTTTGTGGACTTGCCGAAGATGGCGCCAATGCCCCCGGTACAGATGATTACCGCGTCGGCCGGGAAGGTGTGAACCTCCATGGAGCGCAGATCCTGCACGCAGATGCCGCGGCAAATGCGATTACCATCGAGCACGGCGGAGAGGAACTCCCAGTGCTCGTACTTGGTGACTTTACCTTCAGCTTCGTAGCGGCGCACCTGCTCATCGAGAGCATAGAGGAGCTGCTGGCCCGTGGTCGCGCCAGCGAAGGCGGTGCGGTGGTAAAGCGTGCCGCCAAAGCGCCGGAAGTCGAGCAGGCCCTCCGGCGTGCGGTTGAAAGGGACACCCATGCGATCGAGCAGGTCGATGATCCCCGGCGCGGCATCACACATGTCTTTTACCGGCGGCTGGTTGGCCAGGAAATCGCCTCCATAGACGGTGTCGTCGAAGTGCTGCCAGGTGGAATCGCCTTCGCCCTTGAGATTCTTGGCAGCGTTGATTCCACCTTGCGCGCACACGGAGTGGGAACGCTTGACCGGGACGATGGAGAACAGGTCGATGTGGCCGCCCATC
>DASQXC010000059.1:0-5454 GCA_035639935.1 Terriglobales bacterium | reverse complement strand
GCCAGCGCCAGGTAAATTTCGCGTGCGCCAGGAACTTTGCGTAAAGCTTCAAGATGCTTCCGAATCGTGTTGACGTCGGCGCGGTTGATGGGGCCGCTGAAGGCGGCGGCCGCGCCTTTTGCAAGATAGTTGGCAATCGTTTGCTGCAGAATGGGATGCATGATGCGCTTAGCAGTCTGCGGCGGAATGCCCGCGGCGGCGGCGATGCGCTCGGCCGTCGCCAAGCAGGCCACAACCATCGGCGAGCAGAATGAACCGATGGCATGGTAGAGAACCTTGGCTTCGGGACGGATGATGAAGACACTTCCGCCGAGGTCGCGAGCGATGCGCCGCCCGGCACCTACCGCTGCCGGGTCACCTTCAACTGCAAAAGCGATGCCAGCAAGAGTCGCGGGCGAGGCGCGCACAAAAGTCTGCATGGGATGCAGCGAACCCACGGCGGCGCCGCGCCGGCTGAGCGGCGCCAGTTCCCTGCTGCTGCGCGCGCCGCTGGAGTGGAGCACGATCTTCCCCTTCCAACTCTTACCGCTGGCAATCGACGCCGCTGTCGGCGCAATGGCATCATCACTGACGCACAGCCAGACGATATCTGCGCCGAGCTGAGAGTCTGTGTAGGTCACAGCCCGCGCTCCAACCTGGCGGGCCAGGGCACGGGCGCGCCTGCGGGATTCGGGCGCGTCGCGCGAGACGACCTCGGCAATCGTGTAGCCGGCTGAGTGGAGCGCAAGGCCCAGCACGCGGCCGAGATTGCCGGGGCCGACAAGGGTGATGGTGGGAAAAACTTGTACCTTCTGAGCACGCATCGACAGCCGTTGAAGGTGAAGGGGCACGGCTTCAGCCGTGCCGCAAGCAGTCCAAATTAAAGGGCCTTCAGGCCCCGGAGAAATGCCCTCAGCGGCTAAAGCCTGGATCCTTACCTGCCTTTTACGGCACGCCTGAAGGCGTGCCCCTTCACCTGCCACTATGCCACTGCGAATGTGCTCCAACCCCGCCGCATAAGGGCGGGCGGAGCTGGATTTCATTTATAGTCTCACCATGCCAAGAAAGAGCGGAAGCAAAAAGAATGCGCGAGTCGTCTCCTCGAAAACGGTTTATCGCGGCCCCGTGTTCAGTGTGACCACCGATTATGTGCGCGAGCCGGGCATCGATAAGGCGCTGCGGCGGGACATGGTGCGGCACCAAGGGTCGGTCGTGGTGCTGGCGGTAGATGACGCTGCGCACGAGCCGCGCGTTCTGCTGGCGCGGCAATATCGGCATGCTGCCGGCGGACCGTTATGGGAGCTGCCGGCCGGCCGCATCGATCACGGCGAAAGCGCGCTGGCCGCGGCCAAACGCGAGCTGCTCGAGGAAACCGGCATCACTGCCCACGATTGGCGCCATGCTTTCACCTTCTACTCCAGTCCCGGCTTCCTGGACGAGACCATGGCGATTTACCTGGCGCACGGCTTGAACCGCGGGACAGCCGAGCCGGAGGAGGACGAAATGATCGCCAAGCGCTTCTTCCCTCTGTCGCGTGCCCTGCAGATGGCGATGAACGGCAGGATCTGCGATGGCAAGACCATTGCCGCCCTCCTCTGGTATGACCGCATTCGACGGCACTGACGGCTCGCACTCCAACTCCCAAGCGGCTTTTCAGGCATGCCCGACGTTTTGCCCTCCTCGTAGCTAACTTGACAACATATGGGGAGGCGATTAAGAATGATGCTCAAGCAGCAACAGGTCTCAGACGTTCCAGCCACCCGGACGAAGACGGTTCTCCACCGTCCCCCCTTCCAGTAGCGGCGTCAGCACACCTGGTTGAGGCAACACACACGAAATCAGCAAGGGCTAGACCGCCGCCAGGCACAGACGGGCCCGATGCACAGGAGAGAAAGTTGGCACGCATGAAAGGAAAAGTGAAGTGGTTCAATAACGCCAAAGGCTATGGATTCATCGGACGCGACGATGGACCAGACGTGTTCGTGCACTACAGCGCTATCGAGTCGGAAGGCTACCGCAGCCTGCAAGAAGGCGATGAAGTCGAATTCGAGATAATCCAGGGACAGAAAGGGCCTCAGGCCGACAAGGTCATTAAACTCGCATCGTAAGGCCCCACGGTCGTACAGCCCAGCCGAGCGGCTGGGCTTTTTTATTGGGCCGCTGCGTCCTAAGCCACTGGACCGTTTTCACGATTGGTGTAGCCCTGTCTTGTGAAAGGGCACGGCTTGTCCCCGGCGCGCCCTTCTTTGGCACGCTGGGGTGCGGAGCCGTGCCGAACAAAAACAAGAATTGTCATCCTGAGCGCCGCCCGAGCGAGCGGAGCGAGTGAGGGCAAGCGAAGGACCTGCGCAATATTATGCCGACCCATGCTGGCGGAGGAGCAGCCTGCAAGGACTGTTGTGACGAAGCAGGCCGAATCAAAATCCTTCGCTGGCGCTCGCCTCGCCCGCAGGGGCTCGGTTCGCACGGCTCAGGATGACATTTCGCTATTTGTGTTTGTTCGGCACGGCTCGACCAGTCCTTTCAAAACGCGTTCGCAAAAGGGCTCGCGAATAAGGCTGTTGCTCGGTTCGCCTGAGTGCTGAATGCTGAGTACAAGAGCCCGCAGAGCGGTAGAATTTCCCCCGGAGAGCATGCCGACCCTGGACAATAAGACCGTGGCCACCATCCTCTACGAAACGGCGGACCTGATGGAGGTGCGAGGCGACGACCCATTCCGCATCCGCTCCTACCGCAATGCGGCGCAGGCGCTGGAGTCGCTGGGTACGCCGATTGCCGAGTTGGTGGACGATACCAAGAAGCTGTTGGACATTCCCGGTATCGGCAAGAGCATGGCCACGCACATCCAGGAGATCTTCCGGGACGGCGCGCTCAAGATGCACACCGACCTGCTCCAAAAGTATCAGCCGTCGATGCTCGAGTTGCTAAAAATTCAGGGCCTGGGCCCGAAGACGGTGGCGCTGATCTGGGACAGCTTCCAAGTCTGCGACTTGGCTGGCGTGGAGAAGCTGGCGCGCGAGGGTAAACTGCGCGAGCTACCGCGCATGGGCGAGAAGCAGGAGCAGAAGATCCTGAAGGCCATCGAGCAGTATCGGAAAATCTCCGGGCGTTTCCTGCTGGATGAAGCCGACCGCACGGCGCAAAAGCTGGTCGCGCATCTGCAAGGAATCCCCGGAATGGACGCAGTGACGCCGGCGGGCTCGCTGCGCCGCGGCCGCGAAACCGTGGGAGACCTGGACGTGCTGGTCACCGGCGACTGCTGCACCAGCGACAAGCCCCGCGCTGCACTCGCGGACCGCATTCTCGCCTTCCCCGGCATTCTGGAGACGGTCGCGCGCGGCGACAATAAGGTCAGCTTCAAATTGCGCAGCGGCATGCAGGTTGACGTGCGCCTGCTGGCACCAGAATCGTTTGGCGCCGCGCTGTGCTACTTCACGGGTTCGAAGGCGCATAACATCGTGCTGCGTCAACGCGCACTGAAGATGGGCTACACCCTGAGCGAATACTCGCTGGCCAGACTGAAAGACGAAAAGCCGGTGGCCGGGCGCACCGAAGAAGAGATCTACAGCAAGCTGGGCCTGGACTTCATCCCCCCGGAGATGCGCGAGAGCTGCGGTGAGATTGAGTTGGCGGAGAAGCACGCGGTCCCGGCGCTGATCACCGAGAAAGATCTGCAAGGCGACGTGCACATGCACACCAACACCACCGACGGGCGGTGCACGATCGAGGAGATGGCGCAGGCCGCGCACGATCTCGGCTACAAATACATGGCCATCACCGATCATTCGAAGAACTTGGCGATGGCCTTCGGACTTGATGACCAGCGGGCGCTGGAGCATGTCAAGAAGATCCGCGCGGCCAAGGTGGACGGGATTCGGATCTTCGCGGGCATTGAAGTGGACATTCTGGCCGATGGCGAACTTGATCTCTCTGATTCAGTGCTGGAGCAGATGGACCTGGTGATCGCCAGCGTGCACTCCCACTTTAACCAGGAACCGCAGAAGATGACCGAGCGGCTGTTGCGCGCGATCGCCAACCCGCATGTCTCGATCCTGGGACATCCCACCGGGCGCATCCTGCTGCGGCGCGACGCCTATGAGTTCGATATGGACGCGGTGTTGAAGGCGGCGGCAAAACACCACGTGGCCATGGAGCTGAATTCCTATCCTGACCGGCTGGACCTCTCCGACCGGCACCTGCGCATGGCCAAAGAATACGGGGTCAAGGTCGTGATTAATACGGATTCCCACCACACGTCGCATCTGGAGAAGATCAAATACGGAGTGCTGCAGGCGCGGCGCGCCGGGCTGACGAAGGCAGACGTGCTCAATACCCTGCCCACCGGAAAGTTCGCCCAGGCGATGAAGAAACATTGGTGAAGACTTGGCTTTTCTACTTTTGTGTCACCAGCAAACAGCCACACCAGCAGACTTCAGCATCTGAAGCAGCGAGGGAGAGCAGCTATGGCAGAACCAGCCACCAAAGCGAGAGGCGACCAGCCGAACGCGGGCCATATCCCGATCACCGAAGAAATGGACAGCGCCAAGTGGACGCTGCCGCCGCTTATGCCGGTCGTCATTGTTGTGGCGGCGCTGGCAGTCATCGTTGGTATGGCGGCATACCTGCTGCGGGCCAAGCCGGGTGCCTCCGGTGCGATTGCCGGCGTCTACGCGGCGGAACTTTCCGACAAGAGCAGCACCATGGTGCTGCTGCAGGTGAAAGTCAGCAACATTGGCAACAAGCCGCTGTGGGTACGCAACATCAAAGCCCAGCTCAAGACCGACCAGGGAGAGTGGACGGATGATGCGGCGTCGCCGGTGGACTTCGCTCGCTACTTCCGGGCTTTCCCTGCCCTGGCGCAGCATCAGACGGCGCCATTGAAGCCCGAGACCAAGATTGATCCCGGCAGTCAGACCGAAGGTATGGTGCTAGTATCCTTCCCCGTCGCCCAGGACGCGTTCGACAAACGCAAATCGCTGACCGTTACGTTGGAGAATTACGACCGCCGGCCGATGGTCATCGCCGAAAAGCAGGACTCAGGAGTCAGGAATCGGTAGTCAGGAACACGATTTGTCATCCCGAGCGAAGCGCGAGCCGAGGGATCTTGGGTTTGCTTTTAAAAGCAAGATCCCTCGCGACGCGCTCAAGTCGCATTTGCTCCTTCGCACTGCTCGGGATGACAATCGATGTACCGCACGCCTGAAGCCGCGCATCTTCAAAGGCTTTTTATCCAGGAGTAAGTGAAGGGATACGCCTTCAGGCGTGCCGTAAAGGTGAATTAAGAGCATGGGCTTTAGCCTCTGGGGGTGACCGCAGGGCCTAAAGGCCGATCTCTGTTTGGCCTTTATGGCACGACTTGAAGTCGTGCCCCTTCACTTGTACGCCGTGGGCTACGTTCTTAGCGCCCGCTACGCGGGCTGCACTTCTCACATTGCGGACCGGCGGCCGCTGATTACAAAACTTTACAAGCCGTTC
>DASQXC010000058.1:0-3591 GCA_035639935.1 Terriglobales bacterium | reverse complement strand
GGGCGGAACCGACCAAGCCGAGCAACAAGGCTGCAGGCATCAGAGAGACCGCCCAGAGCATCTCATTGCCACGATTGGACCTTCGGGCCTAATCACCACCGACTTGGTGGCCACATCCAGCCAGTCGACGCAGTGCATGCGAACAATCGTGCTTCTCCTCCTCCGCGTTTTTCTCGTATCTCTGGCGGCCTTCGCCCTCGCTGGGTGTGGCGGAGGAAGCTTAAGTGTCCCGCAGCCCGATGCTGCGGAACTTTCCTTTGCCGTGTCCCCAGGCGCGTGCTGGGAAAACGACCCGCAAGACTGCACGGTCGAACAACAAGGACTCAGTGGCGGCTGCCTCATATGCCAGCACGAATGCGGCTGCGCTGTGCGCGACCGCGCTTCCTACGTCGGGGAATGCGACGCTGCTGTTGCACCTCCGGATAATGCTGGCTGGTTGGAGCACGTGGTTAGCGCGGGAGTTGAATTGCGATGTCCAGAGCCGTGGTTCTGGCAGCTTCGGGACGAGACTGATGCGCAAACGGTGGAAAGGTTTAAGGTGTTGCTCGGTGGAAAGGGCTGCATTATCTTTCAACCCGAATCGCCGCACCCTTCGGATTATGTTTTTATGGGGTGGGGCGGTACAGCGGACCGCACCTATGACTTTCAATACCTTACAGATACACACATTCTAAAGGTGTGGGATGGCAAAGCGGTAAGATCAGACTCCCGTCCATATCCTTCCCCGCGAGCCGTGGATTTCCAGGCCGGGCTCGCCTTCCCTCCCAAGTCATGTAAGCAACAGGCTTTTCCCTCTGTTTCGGCGCCCCAGGGCGGGGGAGAGTTCCGATGAAATCACAGATATTTCAGCGGCCCGCTAGCGAACTTGTTCGTAGCAAAAAGCTTCCGCAACCAACATGCTGCAAGCTAGTGCTCATCGCAGTTGAGCTGTTCAGAACGATACGAGCCCGCCAAAGGCAATCGCTTGTGCGCGGCGCGGAGATGCTCACGAACACCACGAAGGCCGCGTTGGGGCGGAAGCGTGCCCCCATGAGTTTCTGCTGCTACATCTCACCTACCCGCACCCAGTGAACGATAGCGTGCCTGCCGGAAAGCTATTTCCCGGACTCACCGTGACGGTGCCGCTCGTTATGTCATTCTGACCGCAGACCAAGGTGCCGTCTGCGTGGGGAACGGGCTGCCCGTCCACGGCGAAGCTCACCGCTCCAGTACCTTGACTGTAATGCGTGCTCGCCCCGGAGAAGGAACCCACGAAGGCATTCACTCCCGGGACGGCCAGCGTGAAGTTCACGCAGTCAAAGCCACTCTGGCAGGACGCATTAGCCGTGGTGACATTCGCGGTTGCAACAGACTGTTGCACGAGAGGAACAGTAACCAGAACGTTCGAGCTGTTGATTGAGACCGTCTGCAAAGCGGAGAGGGTGACAATCTCGGAAACCGCGCCAGATCCACCTGTCTGCACTACCCCTGTGAGCGAGGCTGGGCCTGTATTGGCTCCGTTCGTGCTCGGCTCCGGCGTTACTGGAATGTTGCCCACGGCTGTGCTGTCCTGCACTCCGGCCGTTATCGTTGCCGCATAGAAAACGCCTGCTCCGTTTACGGCTGCCACAACCAGGTCATATGTCCCAGCGGGCACCGGACACAGTGCGAAGTTGCCGTTGGCGTCGGTCAACGTGGACATCAGGACTCGATCCACACCACTTCCGTCCTTTTGTTCCAGAGCGACAACCGTCGTGCCGCCCACAATCGGCTTACCCGTCGTGCTGTCGATGACAATCCCATTGATCGCGGATGATAACCCGACTTCCCCGGCATGCAAGACGGGCTTCAGGATGAACTGCCCGCTGCCGCTGGCAACAATTGAGGCACAGGCGTTGAAGTCTATGTCGAGGTCTTTGGTTTGCCCGGCTGCGATGCTGAAATTCCCCCCAGCGATCTGGCCCGAGGGTATCTTCAAGCCGCTCTGCGCCTCACTCGCCAGCGTCAGGGCATGAACGCTGCTGTCAGCCGCCAGCACCACGCAGTTGGCAGGATTGCCGGGGGCGGCGGAGCATTGATTGCCGGAAATCGAGGCGTTGTTGGACGCAAGAAATACGCGGATTTGCTGATAGCTACCAGCCTGAAGTTCGGTTTTCGACCCCAGCATCGCTAGAAAGCATCCCGTGCTCGCTTGCGCAAGCAAGTCCACCTGCTGCGGACTGCTCTTCAAGTTCGGGGTCAGGTCGATCCAGCCGGGATCATTCGGGCCAGCATTGGCGTTGGCGTGGATCTCCACATCCGTCACGGTCACGAAGACGTGGCTGTAGGGGCCCGAAGGCGCGGAACAGGTGGGCGGGTCGCTCAACGAGGTATTCACAAATCCAGTCTGCGAACTACTACCTGAGCAACCGACCAGCACCAGTACAATCGCAAGCACGGCGACGAATGACGCCACTAGGATGGAGCGGAACATTTATACCCCCCTCAAAATTTTAAGGATGAACGCCAGCTAAGCAGGTGAGGTTGCCGATGATTGGGTGCAGCACGCCAAGCTAAATCGATGCCCGCCGGTATCGCCTGCTCAGAATTACCACGATCCCAGTGGAAACCCTCTGGGAATCCCGCCCCAACCTTCCGCAACGGTCTGGGCTGGCAGAGCACTTAACTCTTTGCACATGCGGAAGGGCACTCGCGCGGAGAAGTACAATTGCAAGCGCACTGCCTAACTTTGTTGAAATCTATTTTCCTTGATTACGATGTCCAACCAGTGACTTAAGCCAATTCGTGCCCGCTGCGTCCACAGTGTTTCAAGAGGTAGTGGGAGAAGTGGCTGTGTAGTTTCTGCGCTCCCCAAGTTAATTGCTTCAGCAAGTCGAGGACAATGACGGTCGGTAGGCGCTACCACTGGACGACTCACGCCTCGCCGTCAAACAGCGCAAGGCCGTGCCCCATGAGTTCGTGTTCGAGGCGATCGCCGCGCTCTCACCCCGGACCCGCCCTATGTTCGGCTGCCTCGCGGTCTACGTTGAGGACAAGATTGTCCTCATCTTGCGCGACAAGCGCGACAAGACTTCAGACAACGGAGTGTGGCTTGCCACCACAGAGGAGCACCACGAAAGCCTCCGCCGTGAGTTCCCGAATATGCGCTCCATTCAGGTACTCGGGAAGAAAGTGACAGGCTGGCAGGTCCTGCCGGTCGATGCGCCGGATTTCGAGGAGGCAGCGCTGCGCGCCTGCGAGCTCATCATCGCCAGAGATCCTCGAATTGGCAAGGTGCCGGGAGAACGGAGGGCCTCGAGATCGGCAGCGAAGAACGCGGCGAAATCGCTGAAGCCGGCAGCCAAGAGCGCCGCGAAGAGTCGCGCGAAGGTGTGATGAGCAGAGCCACGGTGCTTTTCGTAGGACTAATAGCTCGCACCCTTCCCGGAGCCCGCCCGCATAAGGTTATCGCGGCAAGGGCGGAGCCAAAAGCTACTTGGAAGTGCTCGCATGCCTACAGTGCGGCGACTGGCGATGCGAGTGCCTCGATCCCAATCCCGAGTTTGTTGGAATGGTTATGCGGGTCTGTTGCCGCTGTGAAAACGACAACCGCTGCGCCCGCTGCGGCGGACT
>DASQXC010000057.1:0-2055 GCA_035639935.1 Terriglobales bacterium | reverse complement strand
CGATTTTAGCCAACTGCCACCTTGATTTGCCGGAGTCCAGCCCGCGAAGCGGGCGCTAGAACGTAGCCCTGGCGTCAGCCGCGGGAAAGCTAGGAAAGACACGTCAGCCCGCGGAGCGGGCGTAAGAAATGCGTTCCACATCTCACGCCACCACACCGCGCCGCCGCAGGCCAGCGATTTCCCCGGATGAATAACCCGCCAACTGCAGCACCTGGTCGGTGTGCTCCCCCAGCTTGGGAGCCGGGTTATCCTGCGACTCGTGTGCGCCATGGATCTCCGCGGGGAAGGCTACCTCCTTCAAGCCCGATGACCTCTGATGGAAGAGGCCGCGCGCTTCGGCCTGCTCGCCGCGCTCGACCTCCGGCAGCGTCCGGACCGCGCCGACGGTCACGTCCGCTTTTGCCAATAAGCTCACCCACTCCTCGCGGGTTCGGGTAGCAAACACAGCACGGAAGTCCTTGAGGATCTCCTCCCGCATCCCCAGATCGTGCTGGTGATCACTGTACTGCGGCCGGCCAAGCGCTTCGCACAGCGACTTCCAAAACTTGGGCTCCAACGCGCCCACGGTCAGATGCTTGCCATCAGCGGCGCGATAAACGGTGTAGCAGGGATGCCCGCCGAGCAGGTAGGCGTCGGCCAGCGACGGCGCCCGGCCTGTCGCCAACATTTGCGCGAAGTGCGGCGTGAGCAGCGAGACGACGGTGTCCGACATACCTACATCTATATAGGCCCCGGCGCCGGTCTCGGCCGCGCCCTTCATACCGGCAACTAGGGTAAGCGCGGCAAACAGCGCGCCCGCCAGGTCGGCAAACGGCAGCGGCGGCACGCGCGGCTCTTCGCCGTTGTCCATTCCGAGCAGTCCGGCCTCACCCACATAATTAATGTCGTGACCGGGACGATCGCGGTAAGGACCGGTCTGGCCGTAGCCGCTCAGCGAGCAGTACACGATGCCCGGATTGCGCTTGCGCACCGCGCCGTAGTCGATGCCCAGCCGTGCGGCGACGCCCGGGCGGAATCCCTCCAGCACCGCCTCGCTGCGCTCCGCCAGCCGCAGCAGCACCTCGCGCCCTTCGTCGGTTTTCAGGTCGAGCACCAGGCTCTTCTTGTTGTGGTTGATGTGCGCAAACAGTGCGTTGGTACCGCCGAAGACGGGCGACGGCTCGCGCGACCAGTCACCCCCATGGGGTGCTTCAATTTTGATGACCTCCGCACCCAGGTCGGCCAGCAGCATGGTGGCGTAGCCCCCGGGCAACAGCCGCGTCAGGTCGAGCACCCGCGCTCCCTGCAACAGGTTCCACATGCGCGCGATGATAAATCACACCTAGTGTCCCAGAGGGTTAGGACACTACCAAATCACAAGGCTGGGGGTTTTGGGCGGGTAGCCCCCCGCCGAGAGGGACAACACGTAAACTAGGACCAGGCAAATTGGGATAATACTAATTAATACCAATTAATTTAATACCAATGGATTTGATCGCCTGAACAGCTCTGATGTGGCACAATGTGCGCGAACAGGCCAACCGAATCTCTCGCAGGGGGAGTCATGTGTAAAAGCGGATGCCTTTTAGTCATGCTGTTTGCGGTAAGCATGTACGCGCAGCAGACAACACCCACCGATTCTCCTGACCAAGCACCGCCCGCTCCGCAACAAAAATTAATAAAAAGTGAGCCGAACGCGCTCATGAGTGACGAGAGGATTCCATCGGGCGCACGTGTATATGTGGCTTCCATGATCAACGGTTTCGACAACTACGTAACGGCAGGGTTGCAACAGAAAAAGGTACCACTGGTGGTGGTCGCCGACCGCAGCAAGGCTGAGTATGAGATCACTGGAATCGCCGAAACCGATAAGGCAGGCTGGGCCAAGATGCTGTTCATGGGTTCGCAGCAGAGCAACGAGACGGCCAGCATCAAGATGGTGAATCTGAAGACCGGCGCCGTGGTATTTGCGTATTCGGTAAACAAAGTCAATTCTGTCCGAGGCAAGCAAAGCGCGGGCGAAGCGTGTGCCAAGCACATCAAGTCCAAGATCATTGACTAGGCCGTTCACTGCCG
>DASQXC010000056.1:0-28398 GCA_035639935.1 Terriglobales bacterium | reverse complement strand
ACGCACGAGCCGATCGAGGGCGACAGATTTTTTGAAGGCCGCCTGGAGAGCTTCCGCCATGGAACTCTGGTGTTGAGCCTCAGCACAGGTAAGGCGAAGAAGGGGCTGGGACGGCCGGAGCGACAGGTCGAGATCGCGTATCCCAATGTCGAGAGGGCGAACCTGGTGCCGGAATTTTAGGCAACAGGCGGCACGGCGCAGGAAGCAGGAAAAAAGGGGATTAGAACGGAATCATGGCGAGTCTGCTTTATCAGACGATTGATTTTCTGAGCCGGGAGAAGGGCATTGATCCGCAGATTGTGGTCAGCGCGGTGGAGGATGCCATTGTCGTGGCGACGCGGAAGTACTACAAGAGCCAGGAGAACCTGCGGGCGGAACTGGACAAGGAATCTGGCGCGATCAAGGCCTTCGCGGTGAAGACGGTGGTGGAGAGCCCAGAACAGATCGAGGACCCGAACTTGCAGATTCCTCTGGAGGAAGCGAGGAAAGTCGATCCTAACGTGGAGGTCGGAGGCGAGGTCCGCTTCTATAAGCCCACGGACGTGCTGGGGCGCATCGCAGCGCAGCTTGCCAAACAGGTGATCTTTCAGAAGGTGCGCGAGGCCGAGCGCGATACTGTGTACAACGAGTATATCGGGCGCGTGGGGGAGATCGTAACCGCGACGGTTAAGCGCACCGAGGGCCCGGACGTGATCTTCGAATTGGGCAAGACGGAAGCGCGCATGCCGCGCAAGGAGCAGTCGCGTCTGGAGTCCTTTGCCGTTGGGGAACGCGTAAAGGTGGTGATTGCACGCGTTGAGAAGGCTTCAAAAGGCCCGCAGGTTGTGGTATCGCGAGCGGCGCCGGAACTGGTACAGCATCTCTTTCAGACCGAGGTCCCCGAGATCTATGACGGCACAGTGGTCATTCGCGCCATCGCGCGTGAGGCGGGCGAGCGCACCAAGATTGCCGTCATGTCCAAAGACAAGGACGTGGACTCGGTGGGCGCCTGCGTAGGAATGAAGGGAATGCGTGTGCAGTCGATCATCCGTGAGCTGCGCGGAGAGAAGATTGACATCATCGAGTGGCATGAAGATCCGGTGACCTTTGCGGAGAAAGCCTTGCAGCCGGCCAAGGTGTCGCGGGTATCCGTAATTGATCCTGTCGAGAAGCACCTAGAAGTGATCGTGGACGACAGCCAGCTCTCGCTCGCCATTGGCAAAAAAGGCCAGAACGTTCGCCTGGCAGCCAAGCTGCTCGGCTGGAAAATTGATATTAAGAGCGAGGAAGAGAAGCGGCAAGAGGTGGAGCAGCAGATGCAAGCCCTGGTCGGCTCCGCCAATACGCCACTGGATCGAGTGGAGGGTTTGGGTGAAGGCTTGATCGAGAAGTTGGTCGAGGCGGGCGTTACTACAGTGGAGGCGCTTGCCGACATGACTCCCGAGCAGTTGGAGGCCATACCGGGTATCGGTCCCAAGACGGTGGAAAAAATCAGCATCGCGGTCAATAATTACTTTTCCAGCCTGGAAGCGGGAGAAGCGACGGCTGCTGAGGCAGAGGTCGCGACGGAAGAGCCTGCGCCCGTGCCCGAAATCGCGCCACTTGGGGAATCGGAAGATGCCAGTCCGGAAGCCGAGGAGACCGAAGCCACCGGACAAGCGCTTGAGTCCTCCGCGATTAAGGGCGTAGAGAATGCTTCCCCGGCGGATGAGGCCGAAGTTTATGTGCCCCAGCGGTCCGCAGAACCGGAGGTGCCGGTTGGGGAGACAAGCGCAGAGACGGAAGAATCGCCACCAGAAAGCTCGGGCTCGAAAGAGTAGGAGACCTTCAAGGATGTGTAGAGATGCCCCATGCTGCCTCTCTGCGGGGTCCTTTATAAGTGTTGGCGGCGCGACGAGCGTGGCCGCGCTAACATCTAATCACTAGCAAGCCGAAACACCGTGAGGTTGCGATGAAGACTTGACGGAAATTCGGAGAAATATATAGCGGATGCAAGCGAAAATTCGAATCAACGATCTGGCAAGGGAGTTGGAAGTCAAGAGTAAGGAGATCCTGGAATTCCTGCCCTCCATTGGCGTTACTGACAAGAAGACGCATTCCAGTTCAATTGAAGTGGACGAAGCGGAGAAGGTGCGCCAGCACTTTGCCGCTCACCGGGCGCCTGCTGCTGTCAAGGAGACGCGTGGTGGCCGCCTCGGAACCGAGGAGATCAGGCCGAAGTTCGACCTTTCGCACATTTCCAGGCCTGGCGACGTGTTCAAGGCGATCCAGCAGAAAACGCAGCCAGTTGCCCCTGCGCGTCCAACCCGTGCTCCTGAGGCGCCAACGCGCCCGGCTACAGTGGCCTCGCCACGTCCGGCCGCCCCCGTGTCGCCGCCGCAGGCACCGCTTGCAGCCAAACCTGCCGCTCCTGTGCCCCAGGCACGAGTTCCAGCGATTACGCCCCCAGCTATGCCTCCCGCGGCGCCTCGTCCGCCGCATGCTGCTCCGCCTACGCCAACTGAGCAAGCCGCTCCTGAATCGGCACCGCAATCCGAAGTGGGTATTACGCCGCCGGTACGGCCGCCAGCTCCCGCACCCCCGCCGCAAGCTACTGCGCCTCCACCGGCAAAAACTCCAGCACCAGTGCAGGCACAGCCGCCGAAGGCGCCGGTTCCCCCTGGAGTTTCGCGGCCGGTGCGGCGCGTGATCGTGCCGCAGACCGGGCCCCGCCCTGTCTATCAAGCTCCGCCGCAGCAACCGCCGCGTGCCCAACCGGCTGCGCAAGGTCGGCCGGCCCCTGGGCGGCCCGTTCCGGGAAAGCCGATCTTCCAGCGTCCTCGGCCTGCAGCCCCTGCTCCGCGACCGCCCTTGCGGCCCGGCGAGCGTCGTCCTATGCATCCCACGCGACAGTCGCCCACAGGCACCCGACCACTGGGAGTAGGGCCTGGCCTGCCGCCTCCAGCAGCACGTCCCGCGGGACGTCCTGGGGCGCCGCCACGGCGGCCTGGACAGCGCTACGTTCCGCGGGGAGTCAAAGAAGGGCCGATGAAGGGATTTGTACCGCCGCCACGCCTGGACCTCGCGGCGGAGCCGCTGCCCATCAGCCGCAACATCACTATTACCGAAGGCATCAGCGTCAAGGACCTGGCAGAGAAGCTCGGAGTGCGCGCCAAAGATGTTATCGCGCGGTTGTTAGCCCGCGGCGTGCTGGCGACCGTCAACCAAACTCTGGATGCGGAGTTGGCACGAGACATGGCGCGGCAGTTCGGGGCCGAGGCGCAGGTGATTAGCTTTGAAGAGGCTGCAGCAAAGGAGGCGGCTCAAGTCCTGGCCGGCGGAGAAGAAACTGCCGGGCAGGAGGTGCCACGTCCGCCCGTGGTCACCATCATGGGCCATGTGGATCACGGCAAGACTACGCTGCTGGACTCCATCCGTAAGACCAACGTCGCCGAGGGCGAGGCGGGCGGGATTACCCAGCACATCGGAGCTTACAAGCTACAGATTGTGGATCCGCAATCGCCGGCCTATGGTCGCGAGATCGTGTTCCTCGACACCCCGGGTCATGAGGCGTTCACGCGCATGCGTGCCCGCGGCGCTAAAGTGACGGACATCGTGGTGCTGGTGGTCGCGGCTGATGACGGCGTCATGCCGCAAACGCTCGAAGCCATCGACCATGCCAACGCTGCCAAGGTGCCGATCATTGTGGCAGTGAACAAGATCGACAAACCCGACGCCATGCCCGAGAGGGTAAGGAAGCAACTGGCCGATCGCGGTCTGATGCCGGAAGATTGGGGCGGCCAGACGGTATTCGTCGAGGTTTCCGCCAAGCAGAAAAAGAACCTGAATTTGATGCTGGAAATGATCTGTCTTGTTGCGGACTTGCAAGAGCTCAAGGCGACTCCCGATCGTCCGGCTACCGGCGTGGTGATCGAGGCCAAGCTGGATCGCGGCCGCGGCAATGTGGCCACTGTGCTGGTGCAGAACGGCACGTTGCGTATAGGCGATTACTTTGTGGTGGGCAACGTCTTTGGGCGGGTGCGCGCCATGTTTGACGATCGCGGCAACGTGCTGGGAGAGGCGCCCCCTTCAACGCCGGTCGAGGTTCTGGGTCTGGAAGGTCTACCGCAGGCGGGCGATCAAATGGTGGTGGTCGCGGAGCGCGACAAGGCACGCGAGGTTGCCCAATTCCGCGAGCAGAAGGCCCGCGAGGCGCAACTGGCCAAGAGTACGCGCGTCTCCTTGGAAGGCTTGGCGGAACAGGTCAAAGCTGCGGGTGTTAAGGAACTGCCCATCATTCTCAAAGGCGACGTACAGGGCTCGGTGGAGGTCTTGGCGGATATGCTGGGCAAGATGTCCACGGAGAAAGTAAAGATCAAGGTCCTGCACGCCAGCGTGGGCGCCATCACCGAGACCGACGTGCTGCTGGCGTCGGCGTCGGATGCCGTGATCATCGGCTTCAACGTGCGTCCTGAGCGCAAAGCGCAGGAAGTGGCCGAGCAAGAGGGCGTGGAAATTCGCCTGCACTCGATCATCTACGAGCTGCAGGATGAAATGAAAAAGGCCATGGCCGGCCTGCTGGAGCCGACGATTAAGGAGAGTTACCTGGGCCGCGCCGAAGTGCGCGAGACGTTCCGTATTCCCAAAGTGGGTATGGTCGCCGGCTGCTATGTGCAGGACGGCACGATTAAGCGCGATGCCGAAGTGCGCCTGCTCCGCGATAATGTGCAGGTCTTTAAGGGTAAGATCGTGTCGCTCCGCCGCTTCAAAGAGGACGTGGCGGAAGTCCGCAACGGCCTGGAATGCGGCATCTCCATCGCCAATTATGGGGATATCAAGGTTGGCGACCTGATTGAAGCCTTCGTGACGGAGCGGATCGCAGCGGAAGTTCCCGCGTAAAGCAGTAGTCAGTCGCCAGGAGCCATCCGCCAGCCGGAATATTTGTAACGGGGGACCGGCGACTGGCGTCTTATGCCGATTGCCTTTCTCACGCTTGAACTGCGCATCGAAGGCGCCCATTCCCTCAAAGACAAGCGCCAAGTGCTGCGCAGCCTGAAGGACAAGTTGCGTAACGGCTTTAATGTTTCCGTCGCCGAGCTGGATGCAACTGACTTGTGGCAGCGCGCTACTATTGGCGTGGTCTCCATCTCCGGCTCGCAGGAGTATCTCGCGGGCCTGATGCAAAACGTGGAGCGTGAAGCTGGACGGGTCGCTTCTTCCACCGGAGCGGAAATCACGGATTCGTTCATCGAATTCCTCTGAACGCGCGGCCAACGCTTTGCACTCCACGGAAGGGAGCTGCCGGGCGATTATTGGAGTCTGTTATTCTCTTAGTTTTCTTGGAAGGGCGAGAGCATGCCGGAGCGTCGCGGGCGTGAACATCACATGCAGCGCCTGGCGGACGCGATGCGCGACGAAATCGGTGCGATTCTCGAGGGCGAGTTGGCAGATCCGCGCGTCGGGCTGGCGAGTGTAAGTGAGGTGCAGTGGGCACCCGACACACGTTCAGCGCGAGTTTTCATCGCTGTCGCTGGGGATGAGAAGCAGGCACAGGAAACGATGGTCGGCATCGAGTCCGCAAAAGGCTTCATCCGCCACGAGCTGAAAGACCGCCTGCAGTTGCGGCACGCACCTGAACTGCACTTCCTGCTTGACAGGTCGGAACAGTACGGGGCACGCATTGATCAGCTGCTGGAACGGCTCAAGAAGCGGAAGGGCTGAAAACCCCGACGCACACCAATCTGGCCGGACTGTTACACTGCCGCAATGTCCCAGTGCAGAGGCAGGCTGGTTGAACTCCTGACGGTCGCGGGCTTCTGCGCATTCCTCTTTTATTTCGGCCTTTCAGCGTTCGGCCTGTTGGGCGCTGACGAGCCGCGGTACGCGCAGATTGCGCGCGAGATGCTGGAGCGGCGCGACTTGGTCACTCCTACCCTCTACGGCAACCCGTGGCTGGAAAAGCCGCCCCTCTACTATTGGGAGGCGATGAAGACATATTGGGCATTGGGCGTGAGCGACTGGGCGGCACGTCTGCCCTCAGCGGCTGCGGCCAGTTTCATGGTCGCAATGCTCTTTTTTTTTCTGCGCCGTTTTCGGCCGGGCTCGCAGGTAAATGGCGCGTTGATGACTGCGTCCTCGGCCGGCATGATCGGGTTCGCGCGCGGGGCTGGAACCGATATGCTGCTCGCTGCCGCGTTTAGTGTGGGCATGCTGGCATGGTTTGCGTGGTATGCCAGCGAGCATCGCTTGTGGCTGATTTTCTTCTATTTCCTCATGGGCATCGGGATGCTGGCTAAAGGGCCAGTAGCGCCTCTGCTCGCAGCGCTGATCATCCTCACGTTCGCTCTGGCGCAGCGTGAGGCGCGGCTGGTGACGTGTACGTTGTGGGCTCCTGGCGTCCTGCTTTTCCTCGGGCTGTCCCTCCCCTGGTACGTCGCCGTGCAGCTTCAGAATCCACAGTTCTTGCGGGAATTCATCCTCCAACACAACTTGGAGCGGTTCGCCACCAACGTGTATCACCACAAGCAGCCGTTCTGGTACTTCGTGCCGGTATTGCTGCTGGGGGTGATGCCGTGGACAGCGCTGGTGTTCGCGGCATGGGTGGATACGGTCAAGCGAGGGCACCAGCATCTACCCAGCCAGGAGCAAGCTCTTAGAAAATTCCTGGTGCTCTGGGTCGCTGTCGTGGTGGTGTTCTTTTCCATTTCAGCATCCAAGTTGCCCGGATACATTCTGCCGGCCATGCCCGCGTGCACGGTGCTTGCCGCAGATTGGGTGGCCAGGCAAGTGCGATTGGATTGGGTCGTAATCCTCGCGCAGAGCGTGCTGTCAGCAGCCCTGCTAACATTGGCGCTGCTTTATCCCAACTTGCTAGTGTACCGCCATATCCCCTCGGAGGCGCTCTGGCTTGCCCCGGGAATTGGGGGGCTGGTGTTCGTCGCCACTGTGAGCACGCTGGCGCGCAAAGGCGCGGCGGCCTTGCAGGTAGTGGTACTGACTCCGGTGGTCCTCGGCTTGGCTTTTCTGCTACGGATTGGCGCCCCGGCCATTGACAATGCGCTCTCGGCCCGTCCGCTTGCACGCGAGATCACACGTATGGAGGGCCACCCGGTGAAGGTCGCAGTGTTTAAGGTTTCGCGCGAGACCGAGTACGGCTTGGCCTTTTACCGGAATCGTCCGATTCCACGTTATGAGCGCGGTGAACTGCCACTGCAGGACCATCTGGTGGTCGTGCCCGAAGCTCAGGCCGATGAACTTTTGAAATTGGTGCCCCTAAGACGCGCCTCGCATTTAGGCGCTTTCGCCCCGCAGCATCTGGATTTCTTTTGGGTCTCCACGCCGCCCGCGATGCCGCGCGAGCATCAGTGATGCGGCGCTGGCAGCCAGCGGCGGCTTGTGTTGGTTAATGCACGCGGTATTCGCTATACAGATCCAGACGGTTGATCACGCCTAGGATGATCTGCGTGTAGGCTGCATACTCGTAAAGACTTTCGTCAGATACTGACATGAGTGCTGCCCGCCGCGCCTGTCGCACCGTATCCAGGTCGGCGGCAGTCAAGGTTGCAGTCGCGCTGCGGAGGAACGGCTCGTCGTGGGCGATCCCGATAACGGGCCTTTCTTTCTTGAGTTCGGCCTCCATCTGCTCCGCGGTGCGCGGCAGTTCGCGCAGCCGCGCCAGCACCCTTTCCCGAGAGTATGTCGGGATCGCCCTGCCGACGGGCGCATGGTACGCCAGAGCGGCAACTACCTGCTTGCGCGCGGTGTCGGGCAGCCCTTCGAGGCCGGGCAGTCGGGCGAGTGCGCGGTAGCTCTCGCGCGTCATGTTGAGCGCGAGCAAAAGCGCTGCTGTGCCACGTACGTAGGACTCTTTGGCGCGCAACAGTGGGACCAGGTATTTGTCAGCACGCTCCGGCGGCATGCTCGCGTACAGAAAAATGCCGCCGGTCGCACGGTCCAGAGGAAAAGAGTGCTCCGCGACATAGCCGTCCACCTTGGGAGAGCGGATGTACTTCTCGGCTAACGCGCCGGTATCAAGTCCGTGCTCTGCCAGTTCCATTACGAGCTCGACGTACCCTGCGGCATTGATCTCTCCCAGATCGCTACGTTCGACGGCGTCACTAACGGCAGCTAGTGATGGTCCCGAATCATCCAGGTGCAAAAGCAGGCTGGCGGCATCGAACAGGAAGAAGGAATCGGCTGTCTCGGATTTCAGCATTCCCCGCAGGCACGATATTCCTCTCTCGCCTTGGGCTTCAGCCGTCTCCCAGAAGTGGTTAATCTGTTTTTGTTTCGCGACCTGCTGTTGCTGGGTGAGCTTGGTCGGGCGGAAGTTATAAGTCGACTTCTTGAGCGCGTGCAAATCAGCGCACCCCTGCTCCTGCGCGCCACCGATCGCAGCCAGCATGAGGCACATCACAATGAGTACGGAATGGCGTGGCTGGAATACCTCCGGCATCTAAGCTTTGGGAACGGTGTGTCTCCAATGTACCACGTCCGGCCTTTGTTAGAATAACTGCGGTGGGGAACCCTCTCTTAGAGCGCCAGATCGAGAAGCGCCCGGACCGTGTGCGCCTGAAAGGGCGCATTCTTTTTCTGACCGAAGATCCCGAACTCGTGAAGCGGCAACTGGCGGGCGAAGACCTGCCCTGGGACACCACGAATTCGCAAAACAATCCCAAACTGCGCGATGACATCTCCACGGACGAGATCACACCAGCGCACATCTGCTTCTATTTTGACGAAACGCTGGGCGGGTTTCCTTACACTGGCCTGAAGTGCGGCAACGAGTTGCCCGTCAAGCGCGGCGATGTCAAGCGCGGCGGGTTCGTGTGCGCGGTGAGCGCGAAACGGCGCGGCAAAGGCTCCAGCCGCGAGCAGTCTCCTTATGCGGAGCGCGCCGCCGGCATTCAGCTCGTGATCGCCGAGAATATCGAGCGCATTTACAAGCAGAACTGCCAGAATCTCGGGATGCTGACCTCGACCGATTTTACGCTGATCGACAAGATTCGCCGTGGCGAAGACATTCCACTTGAGGAATTCACCCGGGGCGAGGACGACATCACCCGTCAAATCATCGAGTACGGCGGACTCTTCCCGTTCAACGTCGCGCGTTTGCAAAAGAGGATCTTCCTGCCAGCCATAAGCACTGGGAAGCGGCCAATGACCTTGGCAGAGAAGATTTTTGCCCGGCACATGGTGGACGCAGAGGGCAAAGTCGGCGTGCCCTGGGTCAAGCCCGGCGATTCCGGTTTCGCGCGCACCGATATGCGTTTCAGCCACGAGTACGTCACGCCTATGGCGGCCATCTTCTACCACAATCTCGTAGGCAAGGACGTTCCCATCAATGATCCATCCTCAGTTCTGTTTTTCCGCGATCACCTCACCTTTCTCGACGAGGTGATCTCGCAAGAGAAGCGCAGGATGGGCCTGCTCGACCTCGCAACCCAGCTCAAGTTGAAGCAGGAGGACTTCGCCCGCGAGCGTGGCATCAAGTTGCACGGTGAACTGAAAGACCGCAAGGGGTCGGAAGGCATCTGCCACTCGATCATCCTGGAGAGCTACGCGCTGCCCGGGCAATTGATCGTTGGCTCGGACTCGCACACACCCCATTCGGGCGCCATCGGCGCCATCGCCTTCGGCATCGGTACCACCGATGTCTTCAACTCTTGGATCACGAAAGACGTGCGCGTGAAGGTGCCCGAGTCGGTGCGCGTGGTGATCCGTGGCAAGAAGCATCCGAACGTCACCGCCAAGGATTTCATCCTGAAGGTCCTCAGCCTCGATTACGTCAGGAGCGGCAAGGCGCTCGCCAAGGTGATTGAGTATGCCGGAGAGGCGATCGAAGAGCTCAGTGTGGACGAGCGCGCCACTATGACCAACATGGCGGCCGAGATCGGCGGATTCACCGGCATCGTGGCGCCGGACCAAAAAGCAGTGGAATTCCTGGTCGAGCGCCGCGGTATGGAGCGACGCGCGGCGGAGGAGATGATCGAAGGACTGGTGAGCGACCCCGATGCCGAATACGCGCATGTGATCGAACTCGACGCCCCCGAGATCACCCCCATGGTTGCTACACCGGGAGATCCCGGGAATGGGAAATACGTGCGCGAGCTGAACACGCCTGTGCCCGTCGAGATCGCCTACGGGGGCACCTGCACTGCCGGCAAGAACGAGGACATGGACATGTATGCGGCGGTGCTCGCCGATGCCTTGCGCCAAGGCAAGCGGGTTGCCGACCCCGTGAAGTTTTACATCCAATTCGGGTCACAGGAAACGCGTGAATACTGCGTGCGCAAGGGCTATCTCGACATCTTCCGCCAGGCTGGAGTGACGGTGATTGAGCCGAGCTGCGGCGCCTGCATCAATGCCGGCCCGGGCGCGACCACCAGCCCGACTCAGGTCGTGATTTCCGCGCAGAACCGCAATTTTCCCGGCCGCAGCGGCCCCGGGCAGATGTATCTCGCCAGTCCTTACACCGTCGCCGCCAGCGCCGTTGCCGGCTATATTGTGGAGTATCAGCCATCAGAGCAACTGGTCTCCGCCTAACATTGGGTAATTTGGCAATTAGGTAATCGAAAAACCGGAAAGACTGGCTCGTCTTTCAGGATTCCAGCCGAACTGTCCATGGGACCATAGATTCCGTTCACTGCATCTAAGTGTCGAAAAGGCCGAGTCCCCCACCTGCTTTGCTGATTGTGGTCCGCGCCATCTGTTAGAATAATTTTGCACTCGTGGAAGCCGCTGAGGAGAAGCAAAGTCTATGGCTTACGTGATTGCAGAGCCCTGTATCGGAACTAAGGATACGGCGTGCGTGGACGCCTGCCCGGTCGATTGCATCCATCCCAAAAAGGACGAGCCCGCCTACACCAGCGAGGAGATGCTGTATATCGATCCGGTTGAGTGCATCGACTGCGGTGCCTGTGTGCCAGTCTGCCCGGTGTCGGCCATCTTTGCACTGGATGACCTGCCGGACAAGTGGAAGCACTTCACCGAGCGCAACGCCCAATACTACGGACGCTAGCGCGCTGTCGGCCGGGCCGATATAGGCATGCATGCTGCTGTTCAAACTCGCGCCTCGTTTCGGCCCGCATACCTTAAATCTATGGAAATCAGGTGAGCTTGCTTTCCGCGTGGAACGCGCGCTCAGCAAACTGCGCGACTGCGTGCTCTGCCCGCGCGATTGCCACATTGACCGCCTGGCCGATAGGTTCGCTGTCTGCCGCTCCGGCCGCTACGCGCGTGTCGCTAGCTATTTCCCCCATTTCGGTGAGGAAGATTGCCTGCGGGGCACGCGTGGCTCGGGGACCATATTCTTCAGCGGCTGCAACCTGCGCTGTGTCTTCTGCCAAAACTTTGAGGTGAGCTGGCAGGTCGAAGGGGACATCACGCCTCCGCAGAAACTCGCTTCCATGATGCTCGAGCTGCAGGAGCGCGGCTGCCACGACATCAATCTGGTAACCCCCGAGCACGTGGTACCGCAGATCCTGGAGGCGCTCTTGATTGCGTTCGAAGGCGGCTTGCGGCTCCCACTGGTATACAACACCAGCGCCTATGACTCGCTCGACTCGCTGGAACTGATGAACGGGCTGGTTGACATCTACATGCCCGATTTTAAGTTTTGGGAGCCCGAGATGGCCCGCCGCTACATCCGCGCGCCCAATTATCCTGAAGCCGCCCGCCGCGCCATCAAGGAAATGCACCGGCAGGTCGGAACGCTGGTGGTTGATGAAAACGGACTCGCGCTGCGCGGGCTCATCTTGCGTCATCTGGCGATGCCGGGCGAGATTGCCGGCACGCGCGAGGTCTTAGAGTGGACCGCCCGCGAACTGGGCCCCGACACCTACGTCAATGTCATGCCGCAGTACTATCCGGCGGGCAAGGTGAGCGATAAGGAGCACGCTGAGATCAATCGCTGCATATCGCTGGAAGAATTCCAGAATGCGCTGGAAGCCGCCTCAGAAGTCGGTCTGCGAAATCTCGATAACCGCTCTCTGGTTCGCGCCATCATGCGTTAACGAGCTGCATCGGCGACCTGTCTACCCTTTGATTACCGCCATAGGCTCCAGTCGGGCGACTTTTTTGCCAATGCCAGCACGCTCGACCACATCGACCACGCGGGAGACGTCCTTGTAGGCCTGTGGCGCCTCTTCTGCCAGACCAGACATAGAGCCGGCGCGCACCACAATCCCACGGCTTTGGAGGTCCTGCCGCAGGTGTTCGCCCCGAAGCGACTTTCGAGCGCGGGCGCGGCTCCACACGCGCCCGGCGCCGTGGCAAGTTGAACCGAAGGTCTGCTCCATGGAACCGCGGGTGCCAATTAGCACGTACGAAGCTGTGCCCATTGAACCCGGGATCAGCACCGGCTGCCCGATCTCCCGCAGCTCGTCCGGCAATCCATCTGAGCCCGGACCGAAAGCGCGGGTAGCCCCTTTACGGTGTACGCACAACGGTATGCGCGTCCCGCC
The DNA here is from genome assembly GCA_035639935.1 of Terriglobales bacterium. Classification (GTDB taxonomy): domain Bacteria; phylum Acidobacteriota; class Terriglobia; order Terriglobales; family Acidobacteriaceae; genus JAHFUA01. The sequence continues at coordinate 15,976 of DASQXC010000056.1, read as the reverse complement.
CACTTCGTGCTCCTCGACTTTGGCCATGTTGTGGGCAATGTCATAGACCTGGTGGAGATCGAATGCGCGGATATTTCCGGCGAGCACTTGCTCGAAAGAGCGCCGGATGTGGTAGGCCAGCACCTGACGGTTGGCGAAGGCAAAGTTGGCGGCGCAGGCCATCGCGTGGAAATACTGCTGTCCCTCTTCGGATTCAAACGGCGCGCACACCAGCTCGCGGTCGGGCAGTTCGATGCCATAATCACGCACCGTCTTCTGGAAGCGCGCCACGTAATCCTCACAGATCTGGTGGCCGAACCCGCGGGAGCCGCAATGAATCTGCACCGCGACATGGCCGGGAAACAATCGCAACCGCTCGGCGGAGGTATCGTCGTAAATCTCTGCAACCCGATCCACTTCGATGAAGTGATTGCCGGCGCCTAGGGTTCCGATCTGCTCGCGGCCACGCTCGCGCGCTTTGTGGGAAACGTACCCGGAGTCAGCCCCGGGCATGGCGCCGAATTCCTCCGTGTGCTGCAGGTCCTTGTCACGAGCGAACCCGCGCTTCAACGCCCAGCGCGCACCTTCCACCAGCACGCGGTCCAGTTCGGAATCCTGCAGCTTGATCTCACCGTGGACTCCCACCCCGCTGGGACAGTTACGGCAGAGCGCCGAGGCCAGATCACTAAGGAAAGGCGAGACCTCCTCGACCGTGGCTTCGGCGGCCAGCAGGCGCACTCCACAGTTGATGTCGTAGCCCACGCCTCCAGGCGAAATGATGCCATCCGGCAGCCGGGTAGCGACCACGCCGCCTATGGGAAAACCGTACCCCTGATGGATATCCGGCATGGCAATGGCGTATTTGGTGATCCCCGGCAGGGTGGCCGTGTTGACCAACTGTTCGACCGAGTTGTCCTCCAGCGCCGCATCAAGCAAGGCTTCATCGGCATACAAGCGCGCGGGTGCGCGCATATCCTCGCGAAAATCGCGCGGAATCTCCCAGATCTGCCGCCCGATACGCTGGAAATCGTGTTTGGTGGGCGTGCGGCATGAGGTTGCCTTTGTCATTCCTTATACCTCAGACGTCCACGACTATAGTTGCTCCCCACCCCTCCGGGAGATGCTCGACCTTCAGACCGTGGAAGGTCACTGCTTTGACGATATGCCGGCTCGAAGCGTCAGGCGAACCATGCACAGATGCGCGCAGGGACGTATCGGAAATCGTCTTGACCTGGAACCGCGAATAGGATTCCTTGTGGACTTCCTGAAGATACAGAAGCTCGTTCAACCAATTCACCAGCAGCGTTTCGCGATCGATGCCGCTGAGTTCGATTTCACGGCGCACAGTTTCCCCAGTAGCTGGCGCTTGTCCCTGAATGGCACACAGCGCGTAGGCGGCGCGCTCGAACAGTTCGGCCAAATCACGGCCGCGTACTGTGAAAGCGCGGTCGGCTGTGTGTTCCACTTCCCGAAATCGCAAGTCGCTGGCCATGGTCTGGCGGTTGTCATTCCCATTCGATCGTGCCCGGCGGCTTCGAGGTGGTGTCATATACGACTCGGTTGATGCCCCGCACCTCATTGACGATTCGGGTGGAGATGCGCTTGAGCACGTCCCAGGGTAGCTCGACCACATCGGCGGTCATGCCGTCCTCGGAGTGGACGGCGCGGATGGCGCATGTGTAGGCATACGTGCGCGCGTCGCCCATTACCCCCACTGACATCACCGGTAGCAGCACGGCGAAGGATTGCCATATCTCCTTGTACAGGCCGGCTTGCTTGATCTCGCCAACAACTATGTCATCGGCCGCGCGCAGCAATTCCAGGCGTTCTCGCGTGACCTCGCCCAAAATGCGCACCGCGAGGCCTGGGCCGGGGAACGGCTGTCGCTGCAGGACTTCCTCGGGCATGCCGAGTTCGCGGCCGATGTACCGCACCTCGTCCTTGAAGAGATCTTTGAGCGGCTCGATCAGCTTGAGCTTCATCTGCTCGGGCAGCCCGCCGACGTTATGGTGGCTCTTGATGGTCTGCGACGGCCCGCGCACAGAGCGTGATTCGATCACGTCCGGATACAGCGTGCCTTGCACCAGCCACTCCACCTGCCCGTGCCCGTGCTCGTGCTCGATTCGGTGCGCCTCCTCGTCGAAAACAGCTATGAATTCGTTACCGATGATCTTGCGCTTCTGCTCAGGGTCGCTGACGCCTTCGAGTTTTGCCAGGAAGCGGTCGGTCGCGTCCACCGCTAACAGGTTCAGGCCGAGCCGATCCCGCAGGTTCTGTTGCACCTTCTCGAACTCATTCTTGCGCAGCAGGCCATTGTTAACGAACACGCAGGTGAGGCGATCGCCGATGGCGCGATGGACGAGAGTGGCAGCTACCGAGGAATCAACGCCGCCGGAGAGCGCGCAGATAGCGCGGCCATCGCCGACCGTTCGCCGGATCGAGGCAACCGTCTCATGGATGAAGTGCTGGCTGGTCCACTCCGGCCGCGCGTGGCAAATCCCGAAGATGAAGTTCTTCAGGATCTCCGTCCCCTGGCGTGTGTGGTGCACCTCGGGATGAAACTGGACCGCGTACAGGCCGCGCTTGGGATCCTCGATGGCAGCCACGGCATTGTGAGTGCGCCCCACCAGCCTGAAACCTGGCGGCAGCTCCAGCGCCTCGTCGCCATGCGACATCCAGACCGACATCTTCGTCGGTAGCTCCTGAAACAGTCGCGAGCCGTTCAGCACCTGCACTTCGGCGTGCCCGTACTCACGTTTCTCGGCAGCGCGAACTTTGCCGCCGAGTTTGTGAGTCATGAGCTGCAATCCGTAGCAGATCCCAAGCACAGGCAGGTCGAGCGTGAAGATGCGCTCGTCAGCATTCGGCGTGTCTTCGTCATAAACAGAGCACGGCCCGCCGGAGAGCACAATCCCCACTGGCGAATAGCTGCGGATCTCTTCCAGCGAAGCGGTGCAGGGTAGCACGACCGAGAAAACCCCCTGCTCGCGGATGCGGCGCGCGATGAGCTGCGAATACTGCGCGCCGAAGTCCAAGACAATGATTGATTGGGTTTCCATTGGGAACTAAGAACAGTGTAACCGAGAGCCTAATTTGTGGCTCCATCCGGGCTCGGAAATCCCGGATCGTAAATGGAGTGCAACTGGGCCGGCGGCGGATCCGGGGCAGGCGACGCTGGCGTCGGCCCGGCGGAACTGGGCGCTGGAGGCGAGATGCGGTCATCTTCGTCTACAGCAATGTACGCAGCTAGACGTGCGATGTACAGGAAATCGCTGAGTGCCAAGAAGGCGAGGGTGAAAACCGCCAACGCTACGATGATGGCCGCACGAGGCACTTGGCCCGCAACCGACGACGTTAACAGCCAGATAACGCTTGCGAAGGCAAAGAGCACGCCCTGGATCGTTCCAAAAACGGCTCCGATGCGGGCAAATTCGCCCAGGTGGCGGTGGCACAACGTGGACGCTTCACCGAGGGCGGCGAAGACGCCCTTGGACGCGCGGACCGCAGCGATTGCTGCTAAATAGAGGAACCAGTTGAGCCGCGAACGCGCGAGAGTGATGGCCGTCCCCAGGAGCACCAACACCACCAGAAAGACGCCGGGCCGAGGATTGTAAACGCCAGCAGCGGCGCGGCCTGCGAGAATCACAGCGCCTACGTATGCAGCGAAAGAGGCCAGCGTGATGCCGGCGCGCAAGAAGTTCAGCCCGAACTGCGGTGCGAGTGAGATGCTCGGAACACGAAGTAGCGCCTGGAGCGTAGCCGCGCGGCCCACGCTCGCCGCCAGCACCCACAACACGAATATGCCCGACAACACGATTCCTGCCACCGGTATTAGGCGCGGACTGCCATGTAGAAAAGAGGCGGTGGCCTCGGTAATCAGCCGAGGCGTCTGCCTTCCCAGGGTCAGGAACTCAAGATTGCCGATGGGGATTGCGTCCAGATATGCGAAAAAGGAAGCGGCCGCTAAGGCCATTGCGGCCACGCCGAAGGTCCAGCGCCAAGCGATTTCCGCCAGCACGATGGCCGGCTCGCGAAACGCCGTGCGAAATCCTTCGCTGATGGGAGCGCCAGATGGCATCTTGAAGAATCCGTCTACCGCACCACGATGTTGACCAGCTTGCCCGGCACTACGATCGCCCTCAGCAGTTGCCTCCCATCAAGCGTGGCCTGGACTTTGGGGGCGGCGAGCGCCAGCTTCCTCAACTCTTCTTCTGAAGAGTGGGCAGAGACGACCAGCCGGTCACGGATCTTGCCGTTGATCTGCACGACAATTTCAAGCTCCTCCTCCTTGGCCAGCGCGGTATCGTACTCTGGCCAAGATTCGCGCAGGAGGTTGGAGGTCTCGCCGAGCATTTCCCAGAGTTCATGTGCCAAATACGGCGCAAAAGGTGCGAGCAAGAGGACGAACGTGCGCTGGATCTCCGCGACCAGAGCGGACGGCGCTGCCTTTCGGCTTGCGCAGGCAAAGATCTCGGGATAAGCAGTGAGTTCGTTCAACAGCTCCATCAGAGCGGCTACAGAGGTATTGAAGTGCCAACGGCCCGCGAAGTCATCCGAAATTCGCTTGATCGTCTGGTGAAGCTTGCGCAGCACCCGGCGTGCCTCGGGCGAGAGTTGTTGCACGCAGTATGCCGTGCCTATTCGCTGCACGGGATTCTGCGCAATGAAGCGGTGAACGCGCCCGAGGAAGCGGTGCACGCCCTCAATAGCCGAATCACTCCAGTCCAAATCGCGATCGGGGGGAGCGGCGAACAGGATGTACACACGCGCGGTATCGGCGCCATAGCGGGCCACGATTTCGTCGGGTGAGACCACATTCCCGCGGCTCTTCGACATGGCCGCCCCATCCTTGAGCACCATGCCCTGGGTGAATAGACGCGCGACCGGTTCCGAGTTCGCGATCAGGCCCAAGTCGCGCATCACTTTGGTCCAGAAGCGGGAATAAATGAGGTGCAGGATGGCGTGTTCGACCCCGCCGATGTACTGATCGATCTCGAACCAATAGCCGATAGTCTTGGGGGCGACCGGCGCTGTCTCAAGCGTCGGATCGGTGTAGCGATAGAAATACCAGGACGAATCGACGAAGGTATCCATGGTATCGGTCTCGCGACGCGCGGAGCCGCCGCACGTGGGGCAAGTCGTGTTTACCCATTCCTTGACCTTACCCAGCGGGGAACCGCCGGAGAGGGTAATGTCCACGTTCTCCGGCAGTATCACCGGCAGGTCCTTTTCCGGGACCGGAACAATGCCGCAGTGGTCGCAATAGAGCATGGGAATGGGGGCGCCCCAGTAGCGCTGGCGGGAAATGCCCCAGTCCTTCAGGCGGTAAGTGACGGCGGCTTTCCCGAAGCCGCCGCGCTCAGCGTCCTGCGCCATGCGTTTCATGGCTTCTTCGCAAGAAAGCTCGCTATAGGGGCCGGAATTGATGAGCAGGCTGTCCGTGCCGGTATAGGGCAGTAAGGCGGTGTCTTCCTCCCCGGCTTGCGGCGGCTCGCCTTGGCGGCGTGGCAGGATGACGATGCGGATCTCCAGTCCATACTTCTTCGCAAATTCGTAGTCGCGCTCGTCATGCGCGGGGACGGACATGATCGCGCCCGTCCCATAGTCCATCAGGACGTAATTGGCCACCCAGATGGGCAGCTTCTCGCCGTTAAACGGATTAATGGCGTAGCGCCCGGTGAACATCCCGTGCTTCTCGATCTCACCGACGTCGCCGGCTTCCTTGGCGCGTCGCTGCTCCGCCATGAGTTCGTCCACTCTGGCGTGCAGCTCCGGATTGTTCCCGATGAGATTGGCGAGTGTGGGGTGCTCGGGGGCGAGTTGGATGGAGGTCGCGCCGAAGATGGTGTCAATGCGCGTGGTGAACACGCTGATGGTATCGCTGCCCTGCCAGGCGGCTCCATCGATTTTGAAATCAATGAGCGCACCTTCGCTGCGGCCGATCCAATTGCGCTGCATGGTGCGCACCTTTTCCGGCCAGCCGGAGAGACGGTCGAGGTCATCGAGCAGCTCCTGCGCGTAATCCGTGATCCGCAAGAACCACTGTTCCAAGTCGCGTTGCTGAACCGGAGTCTCCGTGTGGCGCCAGCAGCAGCCATTGACTACCTGTTCGTTGGCAAGCACTGTGGCGCACTCGGGGCACCAGTTCACGCGGCTTTTCTTGCGATAAGCCAGCCCGCGCTCGTACATCTTGAGGAAGAACCACTGGTTCCAGCGGTAGTAGTCGGGCAGACAGGTGGTGACTTCCTTGGACCAGTCGTAGGCAAAACCCAGACGCTTCATCTGCGCTTTCATGTGCGCGATGTTCGAGAGCGTCCACTGCTTCGGCGGCGTTTTCGCCTTGATAGCCGCGTTCTCGGCGGGCAGACCAAAGGCGTCCCAGCCCATGGGGTGCAGGACGTTGTAACCTTTCATCCACATGTGCCGCGCCAAGGCGTCACCGATGGAGTAGTTGCGCACGTGACCCATGTGCAGCGCGCCCGAGGGATAGGGCAGCATCTCCAGCACGTAGTACTTGGGACGCGGCGAATCGAAGGGCTCAGCACGGAACAGTTCCGGCTGCTGCTGCCAGCGCGCCGACCATTTCTCCTCGATGCGGTGCGGATCGTACCGCTGCTCATCACGAGCGGCGCCGGTATCAGTTCGGGTATGTAAGTCGGGCATGATGCTCAAGTCGGATTCAAATTAGGCTCAACATAGGAATTTTACTATTCCGGCCCCGATACAGATGCGGCATGCTGCGCCTCTACCGGCTTTTTCCAGGCCGAGTGCGGTCCACCAGCGATTTCAAAGTCTCCACATTTCTCCTATCGTCGCCCGGCTTATCAATTGGGGTTTCGGCGATAAAGGCGGCGTGCGCGAGGCGAGGATCGTTCAACAGGCGCTTGAAAGACCCAATGCCGATGGTCCCCTGGCCGACGTGCTGGTGGCGGTCGAGCTTTGATCCGAACGCCGCCTTGGCATCATTGCAGTGCCACACCGGAATGTTTTTGAGGCCAATAGTTTCATTGATCTGCCGCAGCGTCGCCTCGTAACCCGCCGGGGTTACGATATCGTAGCCGGCTACATGGATGTGGCAGGTATCCAGGCACGCGGCCACCGGGATGAACTCACGTAGCACCGCAACCAGTACCGACACATGCTCGAAACTGGCGCCCAGCGAGTACTCGGATCCCGCACTGTTCTCGACCAACAGGGTCAGCCCTCCCTTGGCCAGCTCGAGACCGGCGGCTGCCTCGCGGATCGCATAGGCGGCACGGGCCAGTCCTTCTTCACGGCTGGCGCCGCGGAATGATCCCGGATGAACCACAACATACTCTGCGCAGAGTGCCAGCGCGCGTTCAAGCTCGCCCCGGAATGTCAAAATCGTCTTGGCGTAGAACTCGGGATTGCTCCCGGCGAGATTCAACAGGTAGCTGGCGTGGATCACGAGTGGCTTAAGATCGTACTTTTTGCGCAGGCGGCTCATTTCCGCGCACTGCTTTCGTCCCAGCTCGTACGGCTTCCACTGTCGCGGGCTGGAGGAAAAAATCTGGAAGGTGCTGCAGCCTAGACGCCAGGCACGCTCGGCCGCGCTTTCCACTCCGCCGGCGGTTGAAGTGTGAATGCCGATGCGCCGGGCAGTCCGCAACGGCGGCCGCTTCGGCGGCGGCAGATTCAGGATGTCCTGCTCGCGAGCCATGGAGATGGGCATAAGGGTCAGTTGTCAGTTGCCAGTTGTCAGTTTGGCACTTCTTGGGAATTGAGCCAATTCATTAGGAATCTTCTGTCCTCCGCTGTCTTCGGCCAAGTGGCAGGCGAAAAGCGTTTGCAGCTGGCAACTGACAGCTGGCAACTGACAACTGGCAATTGCGGTACACTAATCGCTCTTCGAGGTCACCCATGCTAGTCGTCATGCAAACGCACGCCACCGAAGAACAGGTGCGTGCAGTGTGCGAAAAGATTGAAGTGGCGGGACTGCGCGCGCACGCCATCCCCGGGGCGCAGCGGACCGCTATCGGAATTACGGGCAATCGCGGCGAGGTGGAGATCGGGCTGGAAGAGTTGCCGGGAGTGGCGGAAGTCATCCACGTCACCAAGCCCTATAAGCTGGTGAGCCGCGACCTCAAAGAAGACAACACGATCGTTAGCTTCCCTGGCAGCGCCGCGACGGTCGGAGGTCCCGAGCTGGCGATTATCGCCGGGCCGTGCGCAGTCGAGAGCCGTGAACAGACGTTCGCCATCGCCGAACGCGTGCACCGCGCTGGGGCGCAATTCTTCCGGGGCGGCGCTTACAAGCCGCGTACTTCGCCGTATTCCTTCCAAGGACTGGGCGAGGAAGGGCTTAGAATCCTGGCCGAAGTGCGCGAGCGCTGGGGCATGCGCATTGTGACCGAGGCGATCGACAACGAATCTTTGGAACTGGTGGAAGAGTACGCCGATGTCGTCCAGATCGGTGCGCGCAATATGCAGAATTTCTCGCTGCTGAAGCGTGCCGGCCGGTCGAAGAAGCCGGTTTTGCTAAAGCGCGGGATGGCGGCGACGCTGGAAGAGTTCCTGATGGCCGCTGAGTACGTCATGTGCGAAGGCAACTATAACGTGATTCTGTGCGAGCGGGGAGTGCGCACCTTCGCCGACCACACCCGCAACACTCTGGACCTGAGCGTGGTGCCGGCAGTGCACCGCCTCAGCCATTTGCCAATCATCGTGGATCCCAGCCATGGTACCGGCAAGCGCAACAAGGTGACCCCGCTTTCACGGGCGGCGGTGGCCGTGGGCAGCGACGGCCTGATCGTCGAAGTTCACAACGATCCTGACCGCGCGCTCTCCGACGGCATGCAGTCCCTCTATCCCGATCAGTTCGATGATTTGATGTCGGAAGTACGGCAGATCGCGGCTGTAGTGCGCCGCGAGGTTGCGCCCCTGATCGCTGCAGCCGGCGCGTAGGACTGTCCGCATAAAAGCGTTTGTGAAGGGGCACGACTTCAGTCGTGCCGCTCAAGACGAGGTACATGCTGGGCTTTAGCCCCTGAACGCATCCGGCGGGCGGAATTTGCAATGCGCCGAACAGCCAAGCTATCGTCAGTGCTCCCATTGCCTGCCAAATTCTTTTTTCACAGAGGATGCCTGCAGGGGCTAAAAGTCCGGTCCTTTAGTGCTCGCTGGCGGGATGAATGAAGTTGTGCCCTTTCACAGACGCAATTTTGGGAAATCGGCTCGTTGAGTCCCAGTAGCCAGATCGCTGGCCTGGCGGTGCTCTGCATCCTCGCGCTGACGGGCTGCCATAGTCAGCCGGCGCCTGATCTGCGACAGCATGCTTACGTCACCAACGGCCGCAGCAACAGCGTCAGCGTCATCGACCTCTATACTTTCCACGTGATCGCGAATATCGCCGTGGGCCGGAATCCCACCGGCTTGACGGCCAGTCCCACACGCAACGAGATCTATGTGGTCAACACCGATTCGAACAACGTCAGCGTGATCGACACCGAACGTAACCAGGTAGTGGCCACCATCGGCGTGCATCGCGCACCCTACTTCATTGATGTCTCGGCAGACGGCAGGCGTGGCTACGTGGCCAATTCAGGCTCAGCCAACCTGTCGATACTCGACCTGCAGGCACGCCGCGCGCTGGTGACGATGGGCGTGGGCGGCACGCCGGGCGTGGCGCGGGTCTCGCCAGATGGCAGCACGGTGGTCGTCTCCAACAGCGACGGCGACTCGGTTTCCGTTATCGATACCACGCGCAATCAGGTTCGCGCCACTATCCCCGTGTGCCAGCAGCCGGGGGATGTGGCGATTCTTCCGGACTCCAGCAAGGCGTTCATTGCGTGCAGCGGTTCGTCGCAGATAGCAGCCGTAGACCTGCGGGCGGCGGACCTGCTCACCCTGCTCGACGTTGGTAAGACACCGGTCAGCCTCGCGCTCAAACCCGATGGCGGCGAACTGTTCGTATGCAACTTCGACTCCGATAGCATATCGGTCATCGAGACCAGCACGAACGAGGTCGGTGGCACGTTCCTGATCGGAACACATCCGTCCCACGCGATTGTCAGCGGCGACAATTCGTTGCTTTACGTGAGTAACTTCGGAGCAGAGGCGGTTGCGGTGTACAGCATCGACACCGGCAAGCTTGTGGCGTCGGTGCCGGTGGGCAGTCGTCCCGACGCCTTGGCGCTCAGTCCCAACCAGCACTTTTTGCTGGTGAACGACAGCCTCTCTGGCGACGTTGCCGTGATTCTTAGGCGCGACAAGACCAGCAGGGCCAATCCCGCTCCCTTCGCGCTACATACCATGGTGCCGGTCGGCCTCCAGCCGAACCAAATCGCAGTAAAGGCCTTCATTGCCCAGCAACCGGCACCCTGAAGCCAGTGCTTCGCCGAAATCCGACGGAGCCAGCTCCGCCGAAACGATTGTTTGCGTAGAGGCCTTTCTTGCAAGGCTCGCGCGCTTGGTATTCTGGTGTTGGGTGCAGATCAAGCAGCAGGTCCCGTTAGCGCCACTGACCACATTCAAGGTCGGCGGTCCGGCGCGCTACTTCGTGGAAGCGCACAGCGAGGAGGACGTGCGCGCGGCCGTAGCAGAAGCGCAGAGCCGGGATTGGACTCTGTTCGTATTAGGCGGCGGCAGCAATCTGGTCATCTCCGATGCAGGCTGGCCGGGCTTGGTGTTGAAAATCGGTTTGCAAGGCATAGACACGCGGCGCGACGGCCCGCGTATGCTCTTTGAAGCGGCGGCGGGCGAGGACTGGGATGGATTCGTTGCCCATACCATAGCGTGCGACTGCGCGGGAATCGAGTGCCTGAGCGGCATTCCAGGGACAGTCGGGGGCACGCCGGTGCAGAACGTCGGCGCCTATGGCCAGGAGGTCAGTGAAACCATCATCGGTCTCCGCGCGCTTGACACTTCAAGCGGTGAGTTTTGCGAACTCGAGAATGCCGATTCCGGATTCGCCTATCGCACCAGCATCTTCAATCGGGAGCATGGACGGTATATCGTATTGCGAGTGACATTTGCACTCGTCCCGGGCGGAACTCCGCGTATCGAATATGCCGATCTAAAAGGGTATTTTGCCGGACGCAGCGGCCCGCCGAACCTGATGGAGACGCGCGATGCGGTGCGCGCGATCCGCCTCAGCAAGGCCATGCTGATCGTTCCCGGAGACGACGACTGCCGCAGCGCGGGATCGTTCTTCAAAAATCCCCTGCTGACGCGCCGGGCATTCGAGCAACTGCAGGCTCGCGGGAGTGCCGTCCCATCCTTCCCCACCAAGGACGGCATGGTGAAGGTGGCGGCGGCGTGGCTGGTGGAGCACGCGGGCTTCCACAAGGGGTTGACCCGTGGTCCGGTGGGGATTTCGCGCAGGCACGCCTTAGCTTTGGTTAACCGCGGCGGAGCCACGGCGGCCGACATCATCGCTCTGAAAGACGAAATCCAGAAGAGGGTGCTCGAGCAATTCGGCGTAGAACTGCAGCCCGAACCGGTCTTCGTCGGCTTTTAGCGCGTTCCGAAGCCTCGGAAGACCCGGTTTGCCAATGGCTCAATGGCTCAATGGCACAATGGCTCAGTACCCCCGTGGCGAAATTCTAATTGCGCGCGAAGCGTTGAAGCCGATTTAAGAATAAATAGTGCAGCAGCAGCCCGAGTACGAGTCCCACGACATAGCCATAAGGCAGCGCCAACGCACTGAGTCCCACGACCAGGACCACCGCCAGCTCTGAGACCGAGAATGCCATGTCGCGACAGAGCAGCAGCAATGCTAGAGCTTCAAACAGCAGCATGATTCCCAAAACAGGTTTGGGAAACAAAGGGATGATCTGCTGAAATGCGGCTGAAAAAAAGAGGCCGAGTATCAAATAGAAACAGCCGTAGATGATTACCGAGCCGCCAGTGCGTGCTCCAAATGTGTAATGGCCGACCATCCCGCCGGAGCCGTGGCAGGTCGGCACACCGCCAAGGAACGGGTTGATGAGATTCATCGCGGCATAGGTCAAACCGATCTTCTTGATCGTGAGGTCGCGCTCCGGGAACAAGTCGGCGCTGATTTGCCGGGTCGCGAGAATAGAGTTGCCAAATGACAAGGCGAGCTGCGGGATCGCCAGCAGATAGAAGCCAACCCAAATGTCATGTCGAGCCGGCAAATGCATTGCCGGTGGGACGAACCCGGCACCTTGAATCAGCAATCTTGGGTGGACGCGGAATAAGAGGGCAAACGCGAACCCGGCTGCGAGGACGAAGGGCGCTGGGGGGACGCGGCGATTCCCCAGCAGCAACAGAGTGAGGAAAAAGGCAAAAACTGCCAAGATGAGTCCGCCTGCGCCTTCAGCAGGCACATAATCTCGCAGCGCAAGGGTCGCTAATTGCAGGCCCAAGCCGAACTGGATGCCGCGGACCACACTTTTCGGGACAGCGCTTGCGAGCAGCGTAAGCAGGCCAGTTGCGGCGAGCACAAGCATTACGCAACCAATAGCCAAACCGGCTCCGTACAACACTGCGCCGCTCGCCTTCTGAGTTATCACAATGACGGCCATTGCTTTTAGCGGTTGTGCCGGCATCGGAATGCCGTACAACAAACCGGTAAGAATCTGCATGCTGCCGAAGAGGGTCAACACGCTGGCAGGCTTTAAGCCCACAGCCAAAATCATGCCCGCAATGAGGGGGAAATCAGTTCCCATATCGCCGAAGGCGCCAGAGAATTCGTTGCGGTCAAAACGGACACGGCTCCTGGGTCCGGCGCTGGGCGGGGAGCTGGAGTTGATGTGCTCGGGCGAAACTTTTTCACCTTGGGTGAGTCTGAACTGCGGGGACCAATCCACAGGCCCCTATAATACGTATTTTGAGATGGAGAAAACATGCTGATCAAGAAGCCTGCCGATGTTGCCTCTTCTGAAATCACGCCCAAGCGCGCCTATCTGAGCCGTCGTAAGTTCTTCCTGGGGGCGGCAGCCGGCGCGTCGCTGCTCGCCGGACGCAGGCTGCTGGAAATGGGCTCCCCTGCTGAAGTAGTCCAGGCAGGCGCGAAGCTGAGCACGGTCAAAGGTCCGTTCGGCACCAATGAAAAGCTGACGCCGTACAAAGATGTAACCAACTACAACAACTTCTACGAGTTCTCCACGGACAAATACGAACCGGCCGGGCTGTCCAAGGATTTCCGCACCCGCCCTTGGCAGGTGAAGGTGGAAGGCCTGGTGCAAAAGCCGCGTACCTACGACATCGACGACATTCTGAAGTTGGCGCCCCTCGAGGAACGTGTGTACCGCCACCGCTGCGTGGAAGGCTGGTCGATGGTAGTCCCCTGGGTTGGTTACCCGCTGAGTATCCTGCTTAAGCAAGCGGATCCCCTCGGGAAAGCGAAATACGTGGAATTCACCACGATTTTCGATCCCAAGCAGATGCCGGGCCAGAGGTCTCGTGTTCTGACCTGGCCGTATGTCGAAGGCTTGCGGTTGGATGAGGCAATGCACCCGCTGACCATTCTGTGCGTGGGGCTGTACGGCGAGGCGCTGCCCAACCAGGATGGCGCGCCGGTACGCATCGTGGTGCCTTGGAAGTACGGCTTCAAGAGCGCCAAATCAATTGTGAAGATCCGACTGGTCGAGCATCAGCCCATTAACACCTGGAACCAGGCAGCGCCCAACGAGTACGGTTTTTACTCTAACGTCAACCCCGACGTGGATCATCCGCGCTGGAGCCAGAAGATGGAGCGCCGCATTGACGGCAGCGGGTTTTTCGCCTCAATCAGGAAGGTCCCAACACGGATGTTCAACGGCTACGGCGACCAGGTGGCGCAGCTTTACTCCGGGATGGATCTGCGGAAGTATTTCTGAAAACCGTGACGCGCGTTGGCTGGCTCAAACTCACGATTTTTCCTCTGTGCCTGATGCCCCTGGCGCGGTTGTTGTGGAAGGCAGTGACGGCAAACCTGGGCGCTAATCCCATCGAGGTGATAACGCGGGCGACCGGCAAGTGGATACTGATTTTCCTGCTAGTGACGCTCGCCATCACGCCGCTGCGCAAGCTGACCGGACAGCTCTGGCTGATCCGGCTGCGCCGCATGTTCGGGTTGTTCGCGTTTTTCTACGGCTGCCTGCACTTCCTTACCTACATCTGGCTAGACCAGGGGTTCGACCTTCACAGCATCATGAAAGACGTGTACAAGCGGCCGTTTATTACTGCCGGATTTACCGGGTTCGTGTTGATGATTCCCCTGGCGGTCACCTCGACGCGCAAAATGATCCAGCGCCTGGGCGGCCGACGCTGGCAAAGGCTGCACCGCTTGATATACGTGAGCGCCACGGCGGGCGCGATCCATTTCCTCTGGCTGGTGAAGAAGGATATCTCGCGGCCCGTGGAATATGCCACGATTCTCGGCGTGCTGCTGGGCTACCGCATAGTGGTCTGGGTCGTATCATTGGTGCCCGCCAGAGCGAAGCGTAGCGCAACAACGGCAGCCGTTTCGGCCGACTGACGGCACCAATTCAGAAGGTGCGATTCGCAGTGTGCCGGCAAACTTGCATCCGCAGCCATGCTATTGCACAATTCAAATCGCCAAAAAACCGACCTGCCGAGGAGCCGAAGGGCCTTGGATGCAATCCCTCTCCTCCGCGGCGGCATCGCTGCGGTGTCAATTTGTCCTACCAGTAATTCAGCGTGATCTTGTCCACCCAGACGGAGTAAGGCGTCTGGCGGTAATCGCCATCAAGTTGTACGGCGACGTTAAGCTCGCTGGCATCGATGCCGTGCTTGGGTTGGAAGGTCCGATTGAAGTAGTATCGCTGGCCATTGATCACTATGTCGATGAAGAACACTTGGTCGTTCCAGGTGCGCTGGAATTCCAAAATGAAATGGTTCCAGGAGTAGGCCTGGAATGGGGCGCAACCCACTCCGGTCGGGACCCAGGTGCCGTTGTAAGAATCCCAGAGTTTCCATACATGCAGGTACTTGAAGTCACATTCCGTTCCGAAGATGAACTTCTTGCCGTTTACTGACTGGTTGACGTCGAATTCCAGCGCCTGCGGGGCGGAGGAATTGGTCAGGTACACCCAGAAATCGTATTGGAAATTATGCGCACCCGGGCTGGGAGTAAGTTGTTTCCACCAGAGCGCGTTGGAATAGGGTGTGCTCCCCGCAAGATTAAAGCGGGCCGAAGCGCCATCCAGCGAGGGAGAACTTTGGAAGATCCACACCGAGTAGTAGGCCTGCGGGCCGCTGCCGCCGCTGCCGGCACAACTGGTACAGGATTCCCAGCCGCTCATCTGATCAATGTTGGTGACGGATGCGGCGAATGCGGCGGTGGATAGCAGAACCGCCAGCGCCAGCCAGAATGTTGACCTCCGTACGGCTACGACCGACAGCATCAGCATCGCCAGTTCCTCAGGTTTTCGGCTGTACTCGAACTACCCTGCCAAAAGCCGGAAGGGTAGAGCTTTACGCGGTCTTGCTCAATCCGGCAGAGACTTTAGTTGTTCTGGGGCGTGACCGTAATGTCGCTAGGGAGGAGGACGTAATCCAAAGGGCTTGAGTCGGGGGATAGCAACCGAAGCAAGATCACGTGCGACAACGCCACGACGAGTCGCGGTAGCCACTTGCGATTGCCTCGGCGGTTGTGGAACTCGGTCGAGCACGCTATGCATCCAGCCGCGGCACAACTCCTGCTGAGCTATGCCCTCTGTGTGCCACCGAGTACCTGCAGCGCTTCGATGATCTGGCTCGCCCAGAGCGCGACTTCGTCATCACGCAACGTGCGCTCCACCGACTGAAATCGCGCGCGCAACAGCACAGAATATTCGTCCGTGGGGACGGCGCCGCCGCGGAAGATCTCCACCGGCCAGAACGACCGTAACTCGCCGAGCCGGAGACTCTCGACGGCCGCACGAATGCGCGCGAACGGGATCGCGTTCGGGAACAGGAACGAGAAATCGCGGTCCACGGCGGGATAACGAGAGATGGACGTGTACCGAATTTGGCGCTGATCTTGCCGATACAGCCGGTCGAGATAGATCTCCGCCAGATAAATTTC
>DASQXC010000055.1:0-2475 GCA_035639935.1 Terriglobales bacterium | reverse complement strand
CGGCACCGACTCGCGGCGGAGTCAACCGGGCTGGGCATTTGGGAATTGAACCTCGCAACTGACGAAGTGGTCGCTAGTCCCGAGCTAAGGGGTATCCTCGGCCTCGCAGATGACATTCCGCTCGTGCGAAAGGACCTAGTCGAGAAGGTTCATGCTGAGGACCGAGGGAGGACCGAGGAGGAACTGCGCAGGGCATTATCAGGCGAACGTGGCGGGCAATATCAAATCGAACACCGCGTAGCGGCTGCGGGCAGAGCGCGCTGGGTCCGTTCTCAAGGCCGCGTCTATTTCGATCAGGCGGGGCAGCCGGTTCGGTTCATCGGCACAATGGTCGATATCACGGAGCAGAAGCGAATCGAAGAGACCCTGCGCCAGGCAGAGCGGCTCAATTCGATAGGGCAGATGGCCGGAACCGTTGCCCACGAGATCAACAACCCGCTCGCAGCTCTCACGAACGCCTTCTACCTGATGCGCGACGAGCCCCTGCCGGATCGTGCCCGCGAGTATTTCAACGTGGCAGAGCGGGAGTTGCTGAGAATATCGAGTATAACGGAGCAAGCGCTTGCGTTTTATCGGAAGACAGAGGGATCCGAGACAGTCAGTGTGGCCAGTATCCTTGATGAGGCGGTGGGTCTATTTGCAGAAGAGATCCGCTCACGAAATATCAGCGTGGAGCACAAGTATAAAGGCTTTGGCCAGGTTGTTGCGCATCCATGCGAAATGCGCCAGCTACTTACGAACCTGATCGCGAATGGCGTCGAGTCCGGCGCAACCCGCCTGGCGATAAGAGTTTCCGCCTGTCCCGACTGGACCGGGCGCTTCGAGAGCGGACTACGCGTGATCATCGCTGATAATGGACGGGGCATTCGCACGGAGGACCGCCCGAGGATTTTCCATCCATCGTTCACCACAAAACCCCAGAAAGGGGCAGGGTTGGGCTTGTGGGTCGCGAAAAGCATCATTGAGAAGTACCGCGGCCGAATCGTAGTTAAAAGCAGGACGAGACCGGACGCGCACGGGACATCTATGTCTGTGTTCCTGCCCGCAGTCGGTGTAGTCCCCTCGCGGCCTTACGCAGCGTGAAAACCTAAAAACAGCAGTGGCGGTTGCCGGCGGAGATGTATTTGAGGAAGATCAGCCCCAGCGCCACGTGCCTGTACTAACCGACGGCCCTCTCGCGCCCGAACCGATATACTCAGAGTGAATGCCTATCCCGGCAATTACCCCAATCCATGGCCCAGCGGCACCGCGCTGATTTTGGAGCGTGCTCAGAAGCACAGAAGCACGCCCGCAGTCTCATCGCCGGTGGCCACGCGCGCGTGACGCTCTGGCAGTAGCAGGTTGTGGGTTTGCGACATGCGGCGATGCCGGATGCGTCTTTGCACCCACTTCCACACGCCAGGGGAAGGAGAACCTGTCTCAAGACTGGCACGACTCTTTGCCGAACCAGAACTCAGGCTGCTTGTGTGGATTACTATCTGGACGAGTTCACATTCCGGTTCAACCGCCGCCGATCCATCAGTCGCGGCAAGCTTTTCTTCCGGCTGGCGCAGCAAGCCGTCGCCGTCGATCCTGTTACGCACGACCAAATCACTCACGGCAGCAAGCGCGCATGCAAAACACGAGCCGTAGGGGTTTGGTGAGTGAAGCGGATACCCATTTCGCATAAATTCAGCAGAATGAATACGACCTCTGATGCAAATTGTTCCAGTACGACAACAACTACTATGCCGAGCTTTCCCGCGAACTTTCCCTCTTCGATCCCCGAAGGTGTGGCCGACAGTTTGGCCGAGCCGATTTCCTGATCTCTTTAGCGGAGATCTCCTGGCGAAAAATGGCAGGACCTTTCGAATTCAGCGTGCCCAGCGGGACTTTTCTCGTGCCTTACGCCGCTGCGCTTTGGGCTGCGGCGGCGTTAGCCGCCATAGCCCAAGCCACAGAATCCCAGCCCACATCGAGTTGAGTGGTCGTTGAGGACCAACGTTTGCCGTTCTCCGAAAGGGTCGCCGATGTCGCCTGTGATAACGACAAATGGCGTCAGGTCGCTGAAACAGCAATCACGAGAGCAGCGATCCATCCGGATGGAACGTGACATATAGCCACCAGAAAACCATCACTAGACAGGCCATTGATTTGCGGCTCGTTAGTAGTAGAATACCCAGCAACACTTCACGATGCTGGCCGTTGGCGCTCACTGATTTCGTGTGAAGGTTTCTTTCACCAGGAGTTACACCCGCACCGGGTTGGCCGAACGGTGCTTATGAAGAAAGTGCTTCGCAGCGGGCTGTGGTGCATGGTGCTCGCCCTCATTCTCGGAGGGTTCTGTGCCGCGCAGGATCCGGTGACGGGCGAACTTGCGGGCGCCGTCCGCGATCCCACTGGCGCACTGGTGCCGGCGGCGAAAGTGCAGGTAACAAATCTCGCTACCGGCGCCACCTACCTGGCACAGACGAGCCCGTCCGGTGGATTCGGGGT
>DASQXC010000054.1:0-2991 GCA_035639935.1 Terriglobales bacterium | reverse complement strand
TGAACAGTTTTGGAACTCTGTTGCTCTGCGACCTCTGCGTTCATCTTCAGGCGTCTAGCCCGCGGTGCTAGCGCCTGGCGCCGGCCTGAGGAACGGCATTAGTTGCATCTTTTTGACCTCTGTTGCTCCGCGACCTCTGCGTTGATGTTCAGACCGGCCTCTAGCCGAAGGTGTAGGTATCAATCGTAGCGGCCACGCCCGTTCTGCCGCCCGGTCCTTCCTCCAGGCGAACCACCGTGCCTTTGCAGGCGACGCGTGTGCTTTCCGTGCCCGTGATTTCCGCCGGAAGAATCATTTTGAATGTGATTGCGGATAATGTTGACGACCACTGTTTCGGGTAGAAGAAAACGCCCTTGGAGCTCACATCGCGGGTGACGCCCTGAATCTCGCCGCCCGTAGGGGCGCCTGTGACAACAATGGGGACCTGAACTGGGAAGCGCTGCTTGGCCCGTCTTTCCTGCTGCATATCGACTCAAATGTTTGGAGTCGGCGGAGTTCCGCCGTTGTAGAGAGGGCGCAATTCCACTGTACGTGTTACGAAGGTAGGAAGGGAGTATCAGTATTGATGCGTTTAGCGTGGGCGATGCTCTCGCTGGTGAAACGCGCATCATCGGAGTTAAACTCGGCAACCCCGACCAGGGGAGGGAAGCAAGCTGTGGCAGCATGAAAGGAAGGAGAGAACATTGAACCTGTCAACCATCCTCACAGAACTGCGAGCCCAAAAGCAGGCGCTTGACGAAGCCATCCGCGCACTGGAGGGCCTGAGCGGTAACAAACAGCCGCAAGAGAGAGCACCCCGTAAGCGGCTGCATTGGACCCAGCGGCCGGAGAACAAAGCCAAGGTGCAACGAATAATGCGAGCCGCCCTGAAAGCGCGAAAAGGCAAGGCGGCATAAGCCGCCGGCTGGCAACTTCGAGGCTGCGGTGGTATGCCAGGCGCCAAGGGTCGCGGCGACAGTTGAACCCACGTCGCCGCCTCCAAGTGATGTCCTGTGGTTGGGCATCCACCACGGAGACAGCGACCCCTTCGCGGAATGCGTATATCATCCTTCGGCGCGGGAGACGTGCAAGCTGATGAAGAGCGATTCCGCCGTCCGTGTTGCTTGCCTGTTTCTTTTGATCGCCACAGGAGGAGTCAATTCGCGAAGCGGCAGCCAGACGGCACAACCGCCACAACCACGCCCGTGGATGAACCCTGCGCTGACCCCTGACGAGCGCGCCCGCCTTGTGCTCAGCGAGCTGACGCTGGACGAAAAGATTGGCCTTCTGCACGGTCAAGGATTCCCGGGGTGGGCTCCGCCAGGTCCCAATGCACATCTCAGCAATGGCGGGGCCGGCTTCGTGCTCGGAGTGCCGCGCCTCGGTATTCCGATGATCCAGATGAGCGATGCGGCCTACGGCGTTCGCAGCAGTGCCGAGAATGGCAGGTACTCCACCGCGCTGCCCTCGAACCTGGCGCTGGCCGCAAGCTGGGACCCACAACTGGCCTGCGACTACGGAGCGCTGATCGGGCGGGAACTGCGCGCGCAAGGCTACAACATGAGCCTGGCCGGCGGGATCAACCTGGCCCGCGAGCCGCGCAATGGCCGCACCTTCGAATATGCGGGCGAAGACCCGATCCTGGCCGGCACCATGGTCGGCGAGCGCATTCGCTGCGAGCAGGCGCAGCACGTCATCGGCGATACCAAGCACTTCGCGTTGAACGATCAGGAGAGCGGGCGGAACCTCCTGAACGTCATCGTGGGCGAGCGCGCGATGCGCGAGACTGACCTGCTGGCCTTCGAAATCGCGATTGCGATCGGTCATCCGGGAGCGGTCATGTGTTCGTACAACGCCGTGAACGGAGACTATGCCTGCGAAAATAAACACCTCTTAACGGACATATTGAAGCGCGATTGGCAGTTCCCGGGATTTGTGCTGTCGGACTGGGGCGGCACGCATAGCACCGCGAAGGCGTCGGCCGCCGGTCTCGATCATGAGGAGCCGCTCGATCTCTTTTACGGCGCCAGGCTGAAAGAAGCGGTGCAGGCGGGGCAGGTGCCAATCTCCGAAGTGGACGATCACGCGCGCCGCGTGCTGCGTTCGGAATTCGCCAGCGGCATCATTGATGATCCTGTACAGAAAAGCGTGGTGGACGTGGAAGCAGGGTTCGCGACCGCTCGCCGCGTCGCGGAGCAAAGCTCGGTGTTGCTGAAGAACCAGCGGAATCTCCTGCCGCTTGATCGCAGCCGGATCCATTCCATCGCGGTGATCGGAGAGCATGCCGATACCGGCATGATCTCAGGAGGCGGCTCGGCGCAAGTCGATCCTCCGGGGGTACGGCCGCCAAAATGGAAAGAACACGTGTGGTTCCCAACGTCACCGCTAAAGGCCCTGCGGGTCCAGGCGCCGGCAGCGAGTATCCGGTTTGACTCCGGGCAAGATCCTGTATCGGCAGCAGCGTTGGCCAAGCAGTCGGACGTGGCAATCATGTTCGCTCACCAATGGACCAGCGAGGATTATGATCTGCCAAGCCTCTCGCTTCCCGGCAATCAAGACCTCCTGATCGAGCAGGTGGCGGCAGCGAATCCGAGAACCATTGTCGTGCTGGAGACGGGCTCGGTCGTAACCATGCCCTGGCTCGACAAGGTAAGCGCAGTATTGGAAGTTTGGTATGCCGGCACCAAAGGGGCGGATGCTGTTGCCAGAATCATTTTCGGCGATGTGAATCCCAGCGGAAAACTGCCGCTCACGTTCCCGCGTCGCGAGGCTGACCTGCCGCACCCCATTCAGGCGACGCCTCCGCGCATGAACACGGTGGAGACCTTTATTGATCCGTCGAAGGCCAAGCCGCTGTTTAGCGTGAACTACGACGAAGGGCTGAAAGTCGGCTACAAGTGGTTCGACGCGGAAAACAAGCAGCCGTTGTTCCCCTTCGGTTTCGGCCTTTCGTACACCACGTTTGCCTATTCCGATATGAAAGTCACAGATAGCGGCCGGAGCGTCAGCTTC
>DASQXC010000053.1:0-4535 GCA_035639935.1 Terriglobales bacterium | reverse complement strand
TGGAAACGGGGGCTATCAACCGTGAGCAGGCGGACAAAGCCAAGGCAACCCCGCTCAAGCTTGCCCCGCCCAACGTCGAGGCCAGCGACGCTCCCTATTTCGTGGACCTGGTAAAGGACATTCTCGCGCCTAGATTTCCCGAACGGGAAATGAACGAGCATGGTTACCGGATCTACAGTACACTTGATCCGCAATTGCAGGCAGCCGCAGCCGAAGCCGTCCAGACCGGCATCAAGCAAATCGATACCAGACTGGAGAAGCTGCGCACCAAGCGCAGGAAGGTAGGTACCGGCAAGGCAGCCAAGTGGGAGACCGTTGTACAGCCCGGACCAGTCGCGCAAGTGGCGCTGGTGGCCATGGACCCGCACAGCGGCAACGTGCTGGCGCTGGTGGGCGGGCGCAACTACGGGTTCAGTCAGTTGAATCATGCGGTGGCGCGCCGCCCGACTGGCTCCGTCTTCAAGCCGTTCGTGTACGCGGCGGCGATCAATACCGGCCTGGATGGCACTCCGGTGCTGACGCCTGCCTCGGTGGTGGACGATTCGCCCAGCACCTTCACCTACGGCGACCAGATTTATGAACCACGCAACTACAAGGAGGAGTACCACGGTCCGGTGAGCGCCACCTACGCGCTCTCGCACTCGCTGAACAACGCCACCGTGAAGGTGGCGGAGATGACCGGCTATGACAAGGTGGCGGCCCTGGCGCGCGCGGCCGGGATAAAGTCGGTGCAGCCTACACCGGCCATCGCACTCGGCGCCTATGACGCCACCCCGCTGGAAGTGGCAAGCGCTTACACCATCTTCGCCAATGCTGGTATCAAGCTGTCACCGCTGCTAGTCACGTCTGTACGTGACGCCAAAGGCGAAGTGATCCAGGACTACACGGCGGAAAGCCGCAGCGTGATCGATCCGCGCGTCGCCTACATCATGACCGGCATGATGGAGGCGGTGGTCAACTCCGGTACCGCCGCGGGCGTGCGCGCGCGTGGCTTCACCGCCCCGGCAGCCGGCAAGACCGGCACTTCTCACGACGGCTGGTTCGCCGGCTACACCTCCAATCTGCTGTGCATTGTTTGGGTCGGCTTCGATGATTACAGCGATCTGCGACTGAGCGGAGCCGACACCGCGGCGCCCATCTGGGCGGAGTTCATGAGGAAGGCCGTCACCCTGCCTGAGTACCAGAATGTGAAGCCATTCACCCAGCCTTCAGGCGTAGTGGACGTCAAGCTGGACAAGGTAACCAATCGCCTGGCCACTCCTACCTGCCCGGACGACTACGTGGCCTCCTTCCTGGCGGGGACCGAACCCACAGATACCTGTGATCATGCCGCCTCGACCCAGCAACAGGGCTTCTTCTCGCGCATCTTGGGCTTGGGACCGAAACCTTCTCCGCCTCCTGTAGTGTCTAATACAGGGCAGCAGCGTCCCATCCAGCAACAAGGGATGCCGAACGCGGCGCAGCAGCAGGCGTCCACGCAAGCCGCATCGGGACCGAAGAAGAAGAGAGGGTTCTTTGGGAAAATCGCGGGGGTTTTTAAAGGAGATGATAATAAGAATGCTCCTTCCAATCCCGCAGGCGAGCAAGAAAAGCCGCACCGATAGATGCTCGCTGTAAAATTGCCGGAGCAAACACCAGCCCTGGAGGTGCTTATGTCACACCTTCTGTTGGCGCTCAGTCTCACAGCTATCACGCTCTCCCCACTCGCGCAGGTCGCTGCCCGGAATCAGCCCGGATTCCAGTCGGTGCAGGAAAAAAGCGACCCAGCCGCGGTGACGCTGCAGGCGCCGCGCGAGTCTCTGCCCCCGCCGGCGGAAGCTTCCCCTCAGGAACTCGAAAGGACGGGTGACGAATTACGTTCCAAAAAGGCGTACGGCGAGGCTGTCGAGTACTATCAAGCCGCGATGAGAAAAGCTGATTCCGCCGCGCTGCACAACAAGATGGGCATCGCCTACCTGCAGTTGCTCCAACTCAAGCCGGCCGAAAAACAATTCAATCGCGCCATCAGGATGGACCACCACTACGCCGAGGCCCTCAACAACCTGGGCGTCGTCTTCTACATGAAAAAGAAATACGGCAAAGCCATTGGCGAATATGCCAAGGCTCTGAGACTGAACGAGACTTCGGCCTCCTTCCACAGCAATCTGGGAATGGCACTGTTCGAAAAGAAGGAGTTCGAAAAGGCCAGCGCTGAGTTCGTGCGTGCCCTGGAACTGGACCCGCAAATTTTCGAGCGGCAGGCGGCGGCAGGAATCGCGGCACGCATGGCCTCTCCCGAGGACCGCGCCCGCTATGCCTATACCCTGGCCAGAATCTACGCCGGACGCGGTATGTACGATCGCAGCCTGGAGTATTTAAAGAAGGCCATCGAGGAAGGTTATTCGCAGATTAAGGACGTCTACAAGGACAAGGTCTTTGCCGGCCTGAGGAAAGACCCGCGCTTCGCCAGAGTGATGGCGAGGACCGAGCCCCTGCCGAATTAGCAGTCCGCACTCAGCATTCAGCTCTATTCAATGGGATTTTTCATTGCGGAACTTTTCCCGCGAAGCCGGGTTTCCCTTAATAAGGACCTGTTTTCCCGGAGGGGCCAGCCTTACCGAAGGGAAACGCTAACCCGCGGGTGGTAGCCTCCTGCATCCCGCGGGTTTCTTCTTTGCGTTCCCCATTGAGCCGTAGCTGAATGCTGATTGTGAATGCTGAGTGCTGAGTGCTACGACGGCGCGTCCCCGTGTTCCAGATACTCCTTCACCGCCGAATCCCAGCGTCCTTGTGCCTTCAGAATGTACTCGACAGCATCGCGGATAGCGCCATCTCCCCCGGCATGGGACGTGATCCAGTGGGCTTCCTGCTTGACCTGCTCACGAGCGTTGCTTACGGCGACGGCAAAGCCGCAACGGCGCATAATGGGTAAGTCGATAACGTCGTCACCGACGTAAGCCACTTCAGACGCGGTGATCTGCTCTTTCTCCAGAATCTCCTCGAAAGCGCGAATCTTCACCATTATCCCCTGATAGGCATGGTCGAGCCTCAAATCGCGGGCACGTACGGCTACGGTTTCGGACATACGCCGGGTAATAAGCCCAGTTTTCAGCCCACCCAGCCGCGCCAGCGAAATTGCGGTGCCATCGTGGGCGTGAAATCCCTTGCTCTCAACCATCTGGAGCGTGCCCCACTCGAGTTTCTTTTGCTCGGGTGGGGAATTGCCGGGTGCCCCGGGTGCCGCACCCGAGCCGGTGTTGCTCGGGTGGGATGTCGCCGGGAAGAACCATAACTTGCCGTCCGTCATTACGCCGTCAACGTCGAACAGCAGCAGCTTGATTTTCCTGGCGCGCGCTCTGGACATGCTCGGGGATTGTAGCAGCAGGCCTTTGGCTCTTGGCTTTTGGCCGGAGTGCTCGGCGCACTTGGCGTCTCGGCGGCACAAGAAACGTAACCCAGCCAAGAACTTCTTTGATTGAACTGACGTATATGATAATGAGTAGATCCCGCGACCGCGGGCCAGCGAATTCATCTATATAGGATTGAAGAGCAAAAGTATGGGCAATGCACTGAAAACCGCGCTTCTGCTAGGGCTGCTCACCGGTTTCATGATTTTGGTGGGCGACCGGCTCGGCGGGCAGAATGGCATGATTGTGGCGCTGATCATCGCCGCGGTCATGAACTTCGTCTCCTATTTCTTCTCGGACAAGATCGCGCTGATGACCTATCGTGCGCAGCCGGTCACGCGCGCAGACCTGCCGCGTGTGTATGAGGTCGTGGAACGCATCACCCAGCGGCAGGGCTTGCCGATGCCGAAGATTTATGTCATCCCGACGGAATCTCCCAACGCTTTCGCCACCGGGCGCAACCCCAGCCACGCTTCGGTGGCCGTAACTCAGGGCATCCTCCGGCTGCTTGATGACGAGGAACTGGCGGGTGTGCTGGCGCACGAGTTGGGCCA
Source organism: Terriglobales bacterium (assembly GCA_035639935.1). Lineage (GTDB taxonomy): Bacteria > Acidobacteriota > Terriglobia > Terriglobales > Acidobacteriaceae > JAHFUA01. Next base: position 595 of record DASQXC010000053.1, on the reverse strand, counting down.
TGTGCGCAATCGCGACATCCTGATCAGTTCGATTGCGGCCACTCTGGCGGGGGCTATCACCATTCTTGCGCGCATGGCTTATTGGGGCGCGCTGTTTGGCGGCATGGGCGGCCGCGATCGCGAAGAGCGCGGCGGGGGCGGCATCGGGGCACTCTTCATGCTTATTCTTGCGCCCATTGCCGCCATGCTGATCCAACTCGCGGTGTCCCGCTCGCGCGAATATCAGGCCGACGAGACCGGGGCCCACTTCACTGGAAATCCCTACGCGCTGGCGCGGGCGCTGCAGAAGCTGGACGCCTATTCGAAGCGCATTCCGCTGGTCGCCTCGCCTTCGAGCGCGCATCTGTTCATCGTGCAGCCGCTGATGGGCATGGATTTTGCCGGCCTGTTCTCCACCCATCCTCCCATTCGTAAGCGCATTGAGCGCCTGACCGGCAGGCCGCCGGAGCTTCTCTAGTACCGAGTACCGAGTTGCGAGTGCCGAGTACCGAGTTTAGATCATGTGAGAGTCGAGCCTGCCAAATTTGGCGGGCTTCTTTTTAACTCGGTACTCTTACAGCCTTCAGCTCAAAAGCCCGCCACTGTGGCGGGCTTT
>DASQXC010000052.1:0-13702 GCA_035639935.1 Terriglobales bacterium | reverse complement strand
GCAGATCAGTTTCGTGGTGGCCGATATTCCTGGGTTGATCGAGGGCGCGCACGCGGGCACCGGCCTGGGTACACAGTTTCTGCGACACATCGAGCGAACGCGCCTGCTGGTCCACTTGGTGGACGTGTCGGATGCAAGCGGGCGTCCTGACCCGGTGAAGGACTTTGAAGTCATCATGAACGAGTTGGCGAGCTTCGGCGCCAGTTTGGAGAAGAAGCCGATGCTGGCGGCGGCCGCGAAAATCGATATTGCGAATGAGCACAAGCTCGCTCTACTGCGCCAGTTCTGCCGGCGCAGGAAACTTGCCCTGTATCCCATTTCCGGCGTGACCGGCGAGGGCATTGACCGGCTCAAACACGCTATGGCCAAGCGCGTGGACGAAATCCGCAGAAAAGAATCGACCGCAGAACCCACCGAAGAGGCTCAGGAAAAAAAATTAGAGTCCCAACGCAGAGATGGCTTTTGACGGAGCGCGCCTTAGAGCTTGCGGAAAGATTCTTTTGCCAACCTGTTTTGAGGGATGCGGCTTCAGCCGCGCCAAGAAGACCTTAGTCTTTGTCATTCCGAGGGGCTGTCAGCCCCGAGGAATCTCTGTTTTGTGCCGCCGAGACGAGGAATCTTGATTCCGGATAGCGAACCCTAATTACCGCGAAGGCGCGCAAAAGAAACCAAGATCCCTGGCTCGCGCTCCGTTCGCTAGCTCACGTCGCACATCGCTCGGGGACGACATTATGAAGGTGACTTAGCGGCACGGCTGAAGCCGAGCCCTTTCACAGGGTTCCAGCACCAACTGGAACTCCTGGGCCAGCGTTCGGGAGGGCATGGCGATCTTATCGTCCGACCGTGAGATAGAACGCGTTGTTGCCTGAGCGCAGATCCTTGCCATATACAAAAATGAGTTCGGCCCCGAGCACGCGCAACTTCGCCTGCGCCCCAGTGTCCCAAAGCCATTTTTGGGAACCAAGGTCGGGAGTCGAATCGTTGATGTTGCCGCTGTCGAGGAACGGTGCCAGCTTTAGGCGGACGAAGTCTTTGGTGAAAAGGTTCTTGTCCAGTTCCCAGTTCGAGAGAAAATAGGTGCGGCCCAAGGGCGCGCTGCCCTTGCGCCCATCGCGTGTACCCGGGTGGCCGCGCAGCCATAGATCGTTGTCGCGCTCGAGACCCAGCATCCAAAGCTCATCAAACGGAACCTGACCAAATGTTCTGCCGGCACGAACGCGCTCCGTGATCTCGTAATCGTCGCCGCGGCTCTGCGGAAACCAGCGGCCGGTCAACGCTGCCTGCAGCTTGAGAAAGGAATGGTCGGGCTCCGACCAAATCCGGCCGAGTTCGTAGGTGAGGGCCGTGCTGGTCACGAAGCGGTTTTCAGGCATCCGCCACAATTCGTGATTCAATTCTCCCGTTTGCTTGAGTTGGTACCCCTTGGAGAGCAGCGCCGGCGTCAGGATCGATCCGGGGAAGACACTGCGGAAGTCACGATGCGAAAGCTCGAAGCCCAAGGACCAGCTCCAGCAGCGGCTGGTGAAGGAGGTTACGCCTCCACTCACGCTCTCCTTCCGCAAGTTCAGCCCCCCCAGCAGCGGCGCGGTCCCTTTAAACGAATTGCGAATGTCCCAGTTTTCATTGCGCAGGTCCAAGCCCAAGGAGTAGCGGCGTTTGGCCTCTAGTCTCACGGGACCTGAAACCGATGCCATCAGACGGCGCTTCTCCGCATCCCAGCGCACTAGGGAGACCACGTTAATCGCGGAGTCATGCACGTTGTAGAACTCGGGATAGACAGTCTGCACAAAAACTCCGCGCAACAGCGACAGCAAGCCTTCCCACTTGTTGGTGCCCCAGCCGTTCCGCTCCGTCGCTCGGAATACGACGTCGAACCTTCCGTCCTCACGCGCAGCCAGATTGAACCCATAGCTAGGGAAGATCTGCAATCCGCGCACGCGAGTCTCGCTGGTAAGCAGATCTTCCAACTTCAGCAGCGAAGCGGGAGAAAAGGCGAACGCACGGTCCAGCAGCACCGGGTTCACTCGAAGCTCCGGCTCGACCCGGACCTCCTCGATCTGCGGTTTGCCCACGCGGTTCCAGTAATTAAGTGCCGCCTCGAGATTACCCTCTAAGAAGTATGTTGTAGCGAGAAAGTCATTGGCGTAAGCGTCGCTGGAATCCAGCCGGAGCGCGCGGCGGAGCCACTCGGTCGCTTCGACGTAACGTTTTCGTTTGAAGGCTATGCCGGCCAACTCGATCGGGAACCGTTTGTCATAAGGCTGTTGATGGGAACCAGCGAGCAAAGCTGCGCGGGCCTCATCCCAGCGCCCAAGCTGGGCAAGCGCGGTCCCATAATAATAGCTGAGTTCGGCAGAGGGCAGAGCAATGGGCTTTACCAATTCCACAATGTCCTGCCAGCGCTCGCCCGCAAACAGTTGCCTGATGGCGGGCTCAGTGGAGTCCGGAAGCGCCTGACTTCTGCAGAGTCCAGATATACAGCCCAGCAACAACAAGATTGCTAGATGAGGGATCAGCGACCGGCCGTTTGGGGCACGGCCAGCAAAACCCAGTTGCCGGCTGTTTGCCATTGCTTTTCGAAGCTTGACCGATCGCGCTTGAGCAGCTTGCGTTCCGCCGGGTCATTGACTAACACCAGGTGCAGTTGCCAGTCCAGTCCGGTCACAACCACATAGTGTAGCGGGCCGCTGCCCGCCGTGGTGCCTAGGCCCACTATCAAGGGACGTCCCTTCAGCAACTGCTGTCGAAGGTCCGTCCACGTGCCGCGAAAGACAAAGGTTTGGAACCCCTGCTGCTCCAAGTAGCGCTCGAGATCGGAAGCATAAATGCCGTGCCCCCGGCTGGAATAGAGGGCGCGCTGAATCTGTTGTGGATCCGCACTTTCACCGGCGGCCTGCCCGGCTTGCTGCAGCCAGTACTGCATCACCATGGCGACGCTGGCGGAGCCGCAACCATCCTTCTGCTGTTTTACGAAGGGAACGTCCAGCCAAACGCCCGACGCGTCCGCAGCCAGCAGTACACTGCAGAGACACAAACACGCAACGAGTGCGCTTGGCGAGCGGCGGAGCATTCTCTAGCGGACTGCCACGATGATCAAGACCAGCGCCGCAATACCCAAGACAATGATGAGCAGGTCCCGATCGGCCAGTCTACCGGCTGCGAAATCAGCCTGAGCCTTCTCGGTACGGGAGGCAAACCGGGCCAGTTCCTCGTCGCTCAACGCGGCAGCGACGGATTTTACTCTTGCCGGCTCGATATCAGCAGACTTCAGGGCCTTCTCCGCTGCCTGGGAGGAGAAAAACTGCTTCACCTTCTCTAAGTTGCGCTCCCGGGCCTGGGTAGCAGCAAGCACCTCTCTTTGGAGTTCACTGGGGCTGACCACGTGCTTCTGCGCCAGGAGATCTTGAGGAATGGCAACAAGTGCTGCCAATAGGCAAGCGGTTACTACTCGGAGTGACTGCCGCAGAAGAAAGAACATCCTACACAATCTCCTTCCTAAACTGGCGGCCAGAGGTACCCCGAATGAGTTGGCATTATAGCCTAGAGGCGCTACCAAAATGTATAACCCAAGATTGTCTTGTGAAAGGGCACGCCTTCAGGCGTATCGCATATGGCCCTTGCGGCCCACAAATCGCGATGAAAACCGAGTTGAGTGCCGAATACAGTAATCGTGCGCCTAGGGGCCGCAAGCGGGATTTCGCGGATGCGGAGCGGCTGGTGCGGCGGCACGCGGCGGGCCGAGTCCATCCTTCAGCTTTGTGCCGGAGGCGGAGCAGCGGCTGTGGCGTACACTGACCCGCAGCAAGCACCAGTTGCGGCGCGAGCGGGTGCGGCGCAAGCCGCGGGAGGGACATGACCGACGTTCTGTTGCCCGGTACCCGGGCTGAGTCGCTGCGCGGCCCGCGCCAGCCGCCATGGGGGCGCAAATTCCATTTGCTTCTGACCCCACTTGGTAGGAGAATGTGCCCCACTCGCGCACCAGTTCTGGGGGAACCATGGACGCCTCGTCTCACGACATTCTTCTCGTCGGTGGCGGTGGTGCAGGATTGCGTGCCGCGATTGCGGCTGCCGAGATTAATCCCAACCTTAGCATTGCGGTCGTTTCCAAGGTGTACCCCATGCGCAGCCACACGGTCTCCGCCGAGGGCGGGGCCGCGGGGGCAGTCAAACCGGACGACAATCTCGACGAGCACGCTTACGACACCATCTCCGGCGGCGACTGGTTGTGCGATCAGGACGCAGTCGAAGTTTTCGTTAAGGAGGCTCCCCAAGAACTGCTGCAATTGGAACGCTGGGGATGTCCCTGGAGCCGCGAACCGGACGGCCACATCGCGGTCCGCGCCTTTGGCGGAATGAAGAAGCGGCGCACGTGGTTTGCCGCTGACAAAACCGGTTTTCACATGCTGCATACACTATTTCAGACCACCCTCAAATACCAGCCTATTGTCCGCTACGACGAATGGTTTGTCACCAAGTTGCTGGTTGATGACGGGCGCGTTCAGGGCGTGGTGGCCATCGAGTTGATGTCGGGAAAAATCCAGGCAATCACCGCCAAGGCCGTGATCCTGTGCACAGGCGGCTGCGGGCGGGTGTTCCCTTTCACCACGAATGCCAACATTAAGAACGGTGACGGCATGGCGCTGGCTTATCGCTCCGGGGCCCCGCTGAAGGACATGGAATTCGTGCAGTACCACCCCACCGGACTTCCGTTTACCGGCATTCTGATTACGGAGGCAGCGCGCTCAGAAGGCGGATACCTGCTCAACAAGGACGGCTACCGCTATCTGCAGGATTACAACCTGGGCACGCCTCAGCCCCGGCCGGTGCTGCGTTCCATGGAGCTTGGCCCGCGCGATCGCCTGTCGCAAGCGTTTGTGAAAGAAGACCAGAAAGGGCGCACTATCCAGACCCCGTACGGCTCGATCGTTCACCTGGATGTGCGACATCTGGGCGAGAAAGTAATCAACACTAAGCTGCCCTTCGTGCGTGAACTCTGCCTCAAGTATCAGAACATCGACCCGGTCAAGGAATTGATCCCGGTGCGGCCGGTGGTGCACTACATGATGGGGGGTGTCAGTACGGATATAAACGGCGCTACTCCGCTGGCCGGTCTGTATGCCGCCGGCGAAGTGGCTTGCGTCAGCATCAATGGGGCAAACCGCCTGGGTTCGAATTCCTTGTCCGAGTGCCTGGTCTTTGGCGCGCGCGCAGGCCGGGCGGCCGCTGCATTTGCTGCCAGGCAAAAGTCCCCGAGTAGCGTGGTCCTGGCGCAAGCACGTGATGAGCGGAGAAGACTTGAATCCCAGTTCCTTCACAAATCTGGCGGCCGGGAGCGCGTCGCCGCAATCCGCGAAGAGATGCAGAAAACGGTCGAAAAGAGCGCGGGGATTTATCGTGACCAGTCATCGCTGGTGGAGGCCGCCGGCCGCTTGCGTGAGCTCCAGGCAAGGTTTGACGACATCAACCTGGATGACCGTAGCCGCACCTTTAATACCGAACTGGAGGCCGCGCTGGAGCTCGGTTTCATGCTGGACGTGGCGGAGTGCATCGTGCAATGCGCGTCGCACCGCACCGAATCGCGGGGCGCTCACCAGCGCACCGATTTCCCTGCACGCAACGACCGCAAGTTTCTGGCGCATTCGCTCGTGTATCGAAATGCGGATGGCTCCTGCCGAGTGGAATACTTCCCGGTAAGGATCACGCGCTGGCCACCGGCAGAGCGGGTGTATGGCGAGGCGCAACCACCCAAAGAAAGACGTGTGGTCATGGCAGTCAAGCGGGCCGGTTGATATGGCAGAAACGATCAATCTCGAGGTCGCGCGATACTCTCCCGAGCGGGATTCCGAACCCCGCTACGAAGCCTATGAGGTGCCATTCCACAAAGAATGGGTGGTACTGGATGCGCTGAACTATCTGAAGGACAGAGTGGATGGCTCGCTCACTTACCGCTGGTCATGCCGCATGGGAATCTGCGGCAGTTGCGGCATGATGGTGAATGGCGAGCCCAAGCTGGCTTGTGCCACGTTCCTGTCCTCGTATGCTCACAACGGGAACAAGATTCGTGTCGAGCCCTTGCGTTATTTTCCGATCATTCGCGATCTTGTGACCGAGCTGAGCGACTTTCTGGCCAAGTTGAAAAAAGTGAAGCCGTGGCTGATCCGCAAGCAAGAGCCGCCGCTGGAGCAGGGCGAATTCCTGCAAACACCGCAGCAATTGGAGAACTACCGGCAATTCAGCATGTGTATCAACTGCACGCTCTGTTACGCGGCCTGCCCGGTGGTCGGACTGGACCCGGTGTTTGTCGGCCCGGCAGCAATTGCGTTGGCGCAACGGTACAACTTGGATTCACGCGATCAGGGGAGCGCGGAACGGACCGCTGTACTGGCCCATCCCGAAGGCGTCTGGGGTTGCACATTCATTGGCGAATGTACGCGGGTTTGCCCGAAGCACGTGGATCCCGCGGGAGCGATCCAGCAATACAAGCTAAAGGCTGCGCTCGACTGGATGAAATCCTTGATTGTTCCGGGGGACCATCAGAGCAAGGACGTCCACTATGAAGCCGCAAGCGATTAAAGTCGCACCGGTCTATACCGAGTTCCACCCCCGTTGGTACCGGGAGCCTGTTTCGGTCTATTGGTGGCTGGGACAATGGCGTTACCTTAAGTTCATCCTACGCGAGCTAAGCAGTGTTTTCGTCGCGGTTTTCGTCATCATCACCCTGTTCCAACTGCGCGCTCTGCGCAGCGGTCCCGAAGCTTACGCACGGTTCCAGCAGTGGCTGCAAACACCCGCAGCCGTCGCCCTCAATGCAATCAGCCTCTTCTTCGTCGTTTTTCATACCATCACATGGTTTAATCTGACGCCGCAGGCGATGCCGCTGCGTATAAGAGGGAAACGGGTTCCTGCGTTCCTAGTTGCGGCACCTAATTATGTTGTATGGCTGGCAGTATCGGTAACCATGGCTTGGCTGCTTGTGAGGTGATGCGTGGCAAGGCAGTACAACGAAGCTTTCCTTTGGACGCTTTTCAGTACGGGGGGCATGGTTGCGGCCTTGCTGATTCCCGTTCATCTGTTCCTGTTTGGTCTGGCCTTCCCCCTGGGCTGGATTGATGGCCCGAGCTACGAGAAGCTGCTGGCGTTTGCCCGACTGCCGCTGGCGCGCGGCTATTTGTTCGTGCTCTGCTCGCTTTCGCTGTTTCATTGGGCACACCGCTTTCGTTACACGTTGTATGACGGCCTGCGGGTCAAGCACTTGAACGAGGTCATCTTTTCGCTATGCTATGGCGGAGCCATCGTAGGCACAGCAGCGGCAGGATTGTTACTATTGAACATGGGATAAACGACACCGCCGTAAGGAGCCAACAGCTAAAGGGAAGCAGATCTCTGGCCACCATCGAGGATTTTATGGAAATCAAATTGAAGACCATCTCGAGAAACGGCATTGCCGAAGCGCTTTCCAAAGCCCACCTTTACCGCTGTTTGAACGAACCAGAAGAAGCTGAATCGATCTGCCATGACATCATGGCCGTCGAACCAGAAAACCAGATGGCGCTTCGCACGCTCGGCTTAGCCATCACAGACCAGTTCGCCGGCCAGTCATCGGACCGCTACGCCGAAGTGGAGAGCGTCTTCCAACAATTAACGGATCCATACGAACGTCACTATTACATGGGAATTTTGGTGGAGCGGCGCGCCAAGGCGCAGATGCGGGTTGGCCGGCCGATGCCTATGGTGGCGGGGTTGTTCCAGGAGGCGATGCGGCATTTCGAAGAAGCGGAAAAGGTCCACCCGCCTGACAACGACGACGCGGTGCTCCGCTGGAACCGCTGCGCGCGACTCCTGCAAAGGCTGCCCCACGTCGAGTGGGAGCAACACGCAACCACACTCGATGACCACGACAGTGCTCCGGTCCAGCTCCCGCGTCGTAGCGCCCGCGCCGCCCGTTAAGTTCGCGAACAGATGTGCTTCGCGAGCAGGCTGCCCGTGCCTTGGCGTGCCGGATAGTTACCGAGTGCCTGACGTACCCTGCGGGTTTCATTTATCATACAGGGAGTTGGCACGAGATCTGACACTTAAAGGTTACTCATGCACGATCGAGCGGTGTTTCTATCCTTACTGTCCCTGCTGGGTGTGGCTGCGGTTTCGGCGCTGGCTCGAGATATGCGCGCATTGCACCCGCCGCAAGGGGCGCGCGTCGCCATTGTGGTGTTTGAAGATTTGCAGTGTCCCGACTGCGCCCGCGCCAATCCCCTGCTGGAAGAGGCGGCGCGTACCTACAAGATCCCGCTGGTCCGCTACGATTTTCCGCTTCCCATGCACAACTGGTCTTTCCAGGCCGCAGTCCTGGCCCGCTATTTCGATACTAAGTCGCAGAAGCTCGGGGACGAGTTCCGCGACGCCCTCTTCACCCATCAGCCCGAGATCACGCCGGACAGTCTCCGCGCGTTTGCCGAGAAATTTGCCCAGGAGCACAAGATGACATTGCCCTTTGTCATCGATCCCAAGGGAGAACTGGAACGCAAGGTCAGGGCGGACTACCAGCTTGGGCAAGCCACCGGTATTCAGCACACGCCCACCATCTATGTGGTCAGCAATAGCACCACGGGGGAGCCGTTCGTCGAAGTGGTGGATCGCACCCAGTTGTATCGCATGATTGACGACATGCTGCAGCAGGCCGGCCCGGCCACGCCAAAGAAGCAAACGGCGAAGAAGCAATAGTTTTCGTCAGCGCGTTTTCACGCCGGTGGTTGTGGCCAGACTAAGATCCGATTTCCACTGCCTGAGCTTCTACCAGCGAAGGGTCGGCCGTGCTTGGCCCGAGCTTGGGTGGGCTGGCAGAAGCCTGATACGACAAGTCTTCCAGAAACTTCAGCAGCAGATCCGGATCCAGAGGTTTGCGGAGCACTGCCACTGCGCCCGCCGCCTCGGCCTCATGATCGATGCTGCCGCCGTGGCTGCCCGTCAGCACGACGCATGCAGAGAAGTGTGTGCGGCGTACCGTACGGATCAACTCCACGCCATCCATGCCGGGCATGTGGTAGTCGGTAATCAGGCAATCGCAGCCATCGCCGAACTGGGCCAAAGCGGCGGCGCCACTCTCATATGCTCGCACCTCGAATCCAGCCTGCGTGAGGATGGTTCCCAGCAGCAGGTTGTGTACGGGATCATCGTCAACAACCACAATTTTGAACGGTGATTTGGGCGTACATTCCTCCAGCAGACTGGACGTTCCCAGAGTGGATCCGAATGGTTGGCCTAGCCGTGTAGTAGTATCACTACGCTAGCACTTCCTATGGCTCTGCGCAACTCTTTTTTGGAGTGTTTGCCGGTCCCGGGGCGAAGACACTATTCCTTTATTTTGTGGAAGTTGCGTGTTCACGCCTGATACAATTCCACCGTGCAATAGTAGCAGGACAATGAGAACCCAGGAAACGCAAACCGACGCCAAGGCAGTTGGGTCGTCCCGTGACCGAATTCTGACTGCCGCCAAAGAGTTATTCGCCAGCCGCGGCTACGAAAACACCAGCACCGTGGCAATCGCGCGCATGGCGAGCACGAGCGAATCGCAACTGATGAAGCACTTCGGCAGCAAGGAGGGGCTGCTGGAGGCCATCTTCGATCAAGGCTGGGAGAGGATGGGCGAGGCGGTGCGCGGCATTCACGATTTGGGTTCTCCTGAAGAGAAGCTGCTGAGCTTACTCGACGTCGTGCTCAACGCGTTCGAGCGCGACCTGGAGTTAAAGGAACTGCTGCTGCTCGAAGGTCGTCGCATCCGCAAGGAAGGCCGCATGGTCTTGCTGACTCGCGGTTACCAGGAATTCGTCAACATGGTGGATTCGGTGCTGCTGGAAATGCGTGCCGCCGGCCGACTTTCCTCTGACACCAACCCCCAGGCCGTCCGTTCTGCCCTCATGGGGATGCTGGAAGGATTGCTGCGGGACCAGATGCTGGCCGGCCGTGTCGGTTTTCCTGCTGCCTACACCACCCAGGAGATTCGCAAGCTGTTTACCAGTGTGCTGGCTGCTCTTCGCGCCTAAGTACCGAGTACGTTTGGCCAAATGTGACGGCTTGAATACTCGGTACGCGGAACTCGGAACTCGGTACTCACAGTCCGGCATATGGCGCCGGCAAGCCTGCATCCAGGCGAAACCGGCGCATGGCGCGCTGCTGATGCGTGCGCACCCGCAGCTTGCTGCGCGGTTTAGCCGTGCAGAGGAGGATGTAACCCGCGGTGCGGTCTTGTGGAAGATATTGCCGGGCGTCCGACTGATCGAACTCTCCTGGTCGTTCGAGTTTTCCCGCACAGGTGAGACAGTGTCCCATGTGACACATCGCGGGAAGCCGTATGCCAGCGGCGGCCGCAGCTTCCCAGATGTGCTGGTCACGGCGTACCAAGATGGTGCGTTCGCCTTCAGGGGTGATTAACGTGACCTTGAAGCATTGGGACTCCATTCAATTTAGAGGGTGCCCCACCCTTGGCTGCCTTTGCCAACGGTGGGGTTTTAGTCTTAGCTGGGGATGTAGAACGCTTTGTTTTTGCTATACGGCGCCTCACCAGGTTCGCCACGCCGGAAGTGGCCCGAGGGCACCGATCTCTCGTGGCGCTCCCACGCCAGCAGTTCGATAAACCAGGCTTCGTGCTCGATCTCTTCATTCAGGATTCGTGACGCCAAGTCATAGGTGCGCGGGTCCTTGCCGAAGGTCATATCACAGATCTCGATCCAACTGCGGATGGCACACCGCTCCGATTCCAACAGGATTTGCAGGATCGCGTCCGCAGTCGGCGGGTTGGGCAGCTTAGCTGCCGGACACCCCGCCTGATTGTGAAATGTAGGCAAGTCGTTGGGCAGTTCGCCGCCCAGCTCGTAGATACGAGGGACGATCAGCTCCCAGTGGGCGCGATCTTCCAGGCGCGCGTCTTCGCAGATTTCTTTGTAGTCTTCATGGCCGGCCAGATGCATCCGCAAAATCGTGTAGTAGTAATAGGTGCTGGCAAATTCTGCGGCGGCATTGGCGATCAGCATCTTGATGAGCTTATCGACGTCCACACCGCGCGCACGGATCACCTCAACGCCCACGCGCTTGTCGATGTCGCCAGCCTTCACGACAGCTTCCTTCGTCTCAAGCATGCGTCTCCTCCTTTCATCTCTTTGTTTTCAGGTCGTCGGTTGATGAACTCGCGATCGGCAGTTCCTTCCGAGTTCGTGTGTTGCGTCTTGATTCCCGCCCGCCGCCGAGGATGCAAGAGTTTCGCCGTAGCGCCGGCCTGTACCACCGCAGAAGCCAAAAGAGGGCGTTTGGGCCCGGCTCTGGCCCGCGCGTCTCGGGCGAGACGCCTACGCGGACAGCCGCCGAGGCCGGGGTGGGAGACGGCGGCGCTACCTCTCACACTGCAATCCTTGCCCGCGCATTAGTCTTGCCCAGGGCCTCGAAGATCTCGTCGATGTCCGGCACCTCGTCCAGCCGGTACTGCTGGAACCAGGCAATCCGCCCGCTCTTATCAACAATGATAATAGTGCGCTCACTGATGCCGGGCAGCGGCGGTCCCTCTCGCAGCAGCCCGTATTTTTGAATGACCTGTCCGTGGGGATAAAAATCGCTGCATAAGGGATAGTTCAGCAGCCCGATGTCTTTCTTCTGCCATGCAATGTGGCTGAATACTGAATCTACGCTGATGCCCACGACCTGGGCATCGAGGCCGGCGAAGCGGTCCCGCTCAATTGCGTACGCCGGCATCTGCGCCGATCAAGTCGGCGTCCAATCCAGCACGTAGAAGGCCAGGACCACATTCTGGCCGCGCAACTCGCTCAGCTTGAATTTCCGCCGCTTGTCGCCGAGCACGGCCGGCAGTTCGAAGTCCGGCGCCATGTCACCTACTTTGACGGCTGGCATCAATCCTCCACGATGATTGCGTTCAGAGTAGAATGGTACACGCTTTGGAAGCGCAAAGCTGGGATTCTAGCGGCGCTTCGAAAAGGTAGCAAGTCTGCCCCAGCAAACCAAAAACGGGCTTACTGGGGAGCTGGTCAGAAATTCTGTCGGGCAAGAAACGTCTGCTTGCATAACGGCATCGAACAAATCCGGGTACTCATCTTTCGAAACACGTTCACTAGCGGCCAATTCCAAGCGCACACGTCCCCAGGAGGTCTCACATGTTCGGTCTTGCGAAGTACAATTACGAATCCTTCACGCGCGATCTTCTTCAGAAGCACCTGGCGGTGAGCCGCACCGGGGCTGGCCCTGAACCGGGCGAGCAAGCTCCGGATTTCGAAGCTCGCACTCCGGATGGCGAAAGCATCCGTCTGAGCGATTACCGTGGGAAACAGAATGTGGTGCTGACCTTCGGCTCTCTCACCTGCCCCATGACCGCCGGCTCTATCGGCGGCATGAACGACCTCTACCGCGAATACAATGGCGACGACGTGCAGTTCCTCTTTGTGTACGTGCGCGAGGCACATCCTGGCGAGCGCGTCCCGGCGCACAGCTCGGGGAAGGAAAAAGCCCGCGCTGCCGAGACGCTGCGCGACGAGGAAGACATCCAAATGCCGGTCCTGGTGGACGAGCTGCGCGGCTCCATCCACCGCAAATACGGCAAGCTGCCAAATCCCACCTTCGTGATCGACAAGTCGGGACGTACTGCCTTCCGCGCGCTTTGGACGCAACCGCGTGTGGTCAAAGACGCGCTGGAGGCGCTGCTTGAGCGCCAGCGCGATCGCGGTGTCGAACACGCTATCGTCAACGGCGGTGAGGACCGGTCTTTCCCGCTCTCTTACGCGATGGTGCATGCGCACCGCGCGCTGGAGCGCGGAGGAGAGAAGTCGCTGGCCGAGTTTCGTGAAGCCTTGGGAGCCCGCGGACGTATGGTCCTCGCCTCCAGCCGCCTGGCTGAGCCCGTCGCGCTACATCCTGGAAAAGCGCTTGCGGCAGCAGCCATCGCCGGTGGAGTGGTTACCGCTGGCCTGCTGGCGGGCCGTAAGCTGCGCGAGAAACGCCTCACTGCTCGCCAGCCCTACGATGTGTACGAATCCCGGCGTCCCGCGGCGCGCACCGGTACCGATTACGAGCCCGTGGGGATTTAGCCCGGGAACCTAACATCTACCACAAAAGGCATACAGCCACGGAGAGGAGCGGGAATTGAGGCTCCCGTGCCCGGCGGTGCCTCGCCACGAGATGCGGGTCTTCACTGATCCCGAAATCCGCTCTTTGCTCCAACCTGCCGAGGTGGCAGACGCCATCGAAGCCGCCTTCCGACGCGACTATGCAAAAACGGCGGTAATGCCGGTCCGCACGCAAGTAGAAGTGGAAGGCGACGGCGTGCTCCTAGTAATGCCCTGCTTCGAAAGCGCTGTGCCGGCACTCGGGGCCAAGCTCGTGACCTTGTTCGGTAAGGCTGCTGAGCGTTTGCAAGCCAACTACTTGCTGTTCGAACCGGCGAGCGGCAAGCTGCTGGCGCTTATGGCAGCCAATTGCTTGACAGACTTGCGGACCGCGGCCACCTCGGCGCTTGCCACCCGGCACATGGCGCGTGTGGAAGCAAGGGTCCTGGGTATCTTCGGGACGGGGCGGCAGGCACGGGCTCACATTGAGGTTATGACCGCCTTGTGGCGGTTCGAGCGCGTCCTGGTCTGCGGGTCGAACGCAGAGCGCAGCCGGGCGTTTGCGGATGCGATGGCGAACGAGTTGAAAGTGGAGGTCGCGCCCG
>DASQXC010000051.1:0-4234 GCA_035639935.1 Terriglobales bacterium | reverse complement strand
AAGCGGGCCAGGCCGCGAAGCCCGAACGAGAAATCGAGTTCCAGCGTTTCTTCAAAACGCTGCTTCTGCGCGTCGGTAAGGACGCTGTAGGCAAGTTGCTTGGTCTCGGCCGCGGTCAGCGGCGGCAGATCCAGCGGCGTGAGATGGCCGTGCACTCGGACCTGGGGAGGTGAATTGGTGGTGATGTGCAGGTCGCTACCCGACATCTCTATCATCTTTTTCAAAAGTTCACTGAGAGCAACTGCCATAGCTTCCTCAATCTCCTTCCATCAGTGGACTGTCTCTCGCGCCACCTCTTCCAAGGTGGTGATTCCCTCCATGACCTTGATCAAGCCGCTACGTCTCAGGGTGATCATGCCGTGCTCCATGGCCTTCTTCTTCAGCTCCAATGCGGACGCGCCCACCAGGATCAACTCGCGAATGTCGTCGTCAATCTCCATAACCTCGTAGAGACCGGTGCGTCCTTTGTAGCCGGTGCTGTTGCAGACGGCGCACCCGCGCCCTTTGCGTATCTTCACGGTCTTGGCCTCTTGCGCGGAGAAGCCGGCGTCCAGCAAGGTCTGATATGGCACCTCCATCACTTCGCTGCACTCCCTGCATATGCGGCGCACCAGCCGCTGGGCCACGATCATGTGCACCGAAGTGGCCACCAGGAATGGCTCGATCCCCATGTTCATCAGGCGGCTGATAGTTTCGGGTGCACCGTTGGTGTGCAGTGTGGAGAGCACCAGGTGTCCGGTGAGAGCGGCCTTGATGGCGATCTCCGCCGTCTCGAAGTCGCGGATTTCGCCCACCAGGATGATGTTCGGGTCCTGGCGAAGGAACGACCGCAGGGCGGCGGCAAAATTCAGCCCGATCTGCTCCTTCATCTGCACCTGGTTGACGCCGGGGACCTGGAACTCGACCGGATCTTCCGCGGTCATGATGTTGGTTTCGGGCGTATTCAATCGCGCGATTGAGGAATAGAGAGTGTTCGTCTTGCCAGAGCCGGTTGGGCCGGTGACCAGCACCATGCCATACGGCTTCAAAATGGCCTTCTCGAATTTGGCGAGCGACTGGGCCTCGAAGCCGAGCGCGGTCATGTCGAGGCGCAGGTTGTCCTTATCCAGCAAGCGGAGAACGATTTTTTCTCCCCAAACCGTGGGCAGGGTGCTGACGCGATAATCGAGCGTCTTGCGCTTGCCGGCAAGATTCACCTTCAGCATGATGCGGCCGTCCTGCGGCAGCCGCTTTTCGCTGATGTCGAGCTTGGACATGATCTTGAGGCGGGAGATAATGGCGTCTTTCAGCTTCAGCGGCGGCGTCATAATGGTCTGCAGAACGCCGTCGATGCGGAAGCGCACGCGATACTCCTTCTCATACGGCTCAATATGAATGTCGCTGGCGCTACGCTTCACCGCGTCGGTAAGGATCAGGTTCACCAGCTTGACGATGGGCGCTTCTTCGGCAGCTTTCTCCAGTTCACTGGCCGCCAGATCGTCATCATCGCCGGCCTGCAGCTCGACATCGGGCTCCGTCTCGCCGATGTCCGCCATGAGCTTTTCCAGATCTTCGTCGTGGGCGTCGCCGTAGGCCTTGTCGATGCCCGCAAGGATTGCCGCTTCCGCCGCCACCACCGGCTCGATGTTGAAGCCAGTCATGAACTTGATATCGTCCATCGCGAATACGTTCGTAGGATCCACCATCGCGATGGTGAGCGAAGCCCCGACGCGGCTTAGCGGCAGTATCTGGTAGCGGCGCGCAGTCTCCGGCGGGATCAGCTTCACTACCGAAGGATCAATCTCGAAATACGAGAGGTTGATGGCAGGAACACCGTACTGGCGCGAGAGGAAATTAGTGACAGCTTCATCGGACACATAGCCCAGCTTCACCAGCACGGAACCCAGCCGCGAGCCGTTCTTTTTCTGCTCCGCCAGCGCGCGATCCAGTTGTTCCTTTGTGATGACCTTCTCTTTGACAAGAAGATCGCCGAGCCGTTGCGACATTCACTATCCTTGCCGCTGCCAGAAATGATCGGGCAGCCCAGCAATCGGGGATTTCAGGACTGAGTCCGAGCAAAGATTGCTGACAGGAATTGTCATTTAAGTTTAGGTCATTGAATATTAACTAGTTAGACCCCGTTTGGGCATGTACTTCCGGGCACGTGCTCGCGCAGCTTACTGATGAGTCGACAAAAGCCACAGTACGCAAAGCGAACATCTCCATCCGCTAAACTGATTGAGGGGGTACCGACTCTGGAGCACGAGGCGACAGTCCGCGCTTTCTACCGTGAACTGATGGCGGCTTGGGGCCCGCAGGACTGGTGGCCGGCTCACTCCCGCTTTGAGGTCATCGTAGGCGCTTTCCTCACCCAGAACACCGCTTGGACGAACGTGGAACGTGCCCTGCGCCGGTTGCGACAGGAAGGACTCCTCAACCCCGACGGCATCCGCCGGACTCCCGCGCAGACATTGGCGCAGATGATCCGCTCATCGGGCTACTTTCGGCAGAAGGCCCGCCGGTTGAAAAATTTTGTGAGCTATCTCGACCGGCAGTACGGTGGTTCCCTTGAACGGATGTTTGCCCAACCCACCCAAAAGCTACGTGAAGAGTTGCTGACGCTCAACGGTGTGGGTCCCGAAACCGCCGACTCTATTCTGCTCTATGCCGGCGGGCACCCGGTTTTTGTGGTGGACGCATACACTCGGCGCGTATTCCACCGCCACCGTTTGATTACAGACAAGGCGCGATACGACGATATACGGCAGTTAGTCGAGCGGGCGTTTTCGCAGGAGACTCCAGCGGCATTGGACGGACCGCCAGCCTGGCCCCTGCCCGGCCGCCGGCGGCACAAGTTCGTCATCCGGCGGGCCACAGCAATCGCGCGGAGCTTCGACGAATTTCACGCACTGCTGGTGCAGGCCGCCAAGCACCATTGCCTGAAGGCGGAAGCCTACTGTGCAGGGTGTCCGCTGGAGAAGTTCTTGAATAAGTGACCCGCTCTGGCTCAGGACGCCTTGCGGAGCGCCTGGGAGAGTGAGACTGCCGTGACTCCCCTGCCCTTCTCTGCAATCAGTGTCATCCTGGAAGCACAGCGCCCGCACAGCCAAAAGTGCTCCACCCGATGCCACGCCTTGTCGGAGTCATCGGGGCCCGCCGGCCGGCTTTCCAGTTGGTCGACGTCTACGCGAAACAGCTTTCCCTCGCGGTGATAGCGGAAAGGTGCCGAGCACTCCGGATTGGCGCATTTGGAAATCATGCGCGCTCTTGTTGTGAGATGCGATGTCGTACTGCGATGTTACTGGAGCCGATCTGGAATATGCGATCCTCAGCGCCGGGATTGGTCGCTAATCTTTAGCGACCTGGTTCGCGACTCTGTGGCGGCTGCTCTCCGCGGCCGCACGCGCTCGCACCACCACAGCCAGCACCACGCCGGCGATGATCGAAAGCAAGCTTACAACCTGAGCATTGGTGAGGACCCCGAAGGCTGAGCGCGGATTGATCCGGATGAACTCCACCAGGAAGCGTGCCACACCGGTGAGAACCAGGTAATCGGCGAGAATGGCGCCCGGCGTGGCTCTTTCGCGCAGACGCTGCGCACCCCGGCGCCACAGAAACCAGGCGATCAGCGCAACAACGACGAATTCATAGATAGGCGTAGGATGGACGCGCACAATAGCATCCAGTGGGGTGCCGCCCACGTTGGCCCCGTAACTCGGCTCCAGGCTGCCGTGGATCGCGCACAAGAAGCGCCGCACGCGACATCCGCCTTCCAATGGATTAAACGCCATTCCCCAAGGGAGCTTGGTGGCAATGCCGTAATCACCATCGCCGGAGATGAAGCACCCGATACGCCCAATGGCGTACCCCAGGGCTGCGGCGGGACTGCACGCGTCCAGGAAGGCAAGCGTCGGCATACGATAGTGGTGCGCTAGCCAGAGCAGGACTGCCAGTCCTCCCAAGAATCCGCCAAACCATGCGAAGCCATAGCTGGAGAAGAAAAGACGGAGGGGATCAGCAAAGAATTCCGACGGACGCTCCAGCAGGTGGTAGAGCTTCGATCCTGCCAGACCGGCTACCACCAGCAGCAAAATAATGTTGAGCGGGTCACCAGGAAGCTTGCGCCGGCGCAAGTCTGCGTTCAGCAGAAAATACGCGCAGAAAAAAGCCAGCCACACCATGAGCCCATACGTGCCTAGGCGCAGTGGGCCGACTTTGATGAACGGGATCAGGCAAGCTCCGATCGCTCAGTATA